>NZ_BAAAPF010000004.1:0-91962 GCF_039531005.1 Streptomyces synnematoformans | reverse complement strand
CGCTCGCCTGGGCGGCCCGGGCGGCCGGCCTGGTGCTGGCGCTGGCCGCCGGCTGGTACGCCGCCCGGCTGCTCGACCGCCCGCTGCGCCGCCTCGGTGGCACCGGCAGGCCGGTCGCCCGCGGGGACTTCGTCGGCCGCGTGTGCGTCGTGCGCACCGCTGCCGTCACCCCCGCGTACGGCCAGGCGGAGGTGACCGCGGCCGACGGTTCCGGCGCGACCGTTCAGATCCGCGCGGAGGACGGCAACGGCCTCGCGGCCGGCAGCCGCGCACTGATCTTCGACTACGACGCCGAAGGCGAGTTCTTCCGCGTCGCATCCGCCGACGGGCTCCCCGACGTCCCCGGGCCTCCCTGACGTCCCCGGCGTCCCGGCGCCCCCCGGCGTCCCGGCGCCTCCGGCTGACACGCACGCACATTCAGACCGCAGAGAAAGAAGAACTCATGAACGCCATCACCACGGGACTCGGCGTGCTGATAGCCGTGGCCCTCGTCATCGGGCTCGCGCTGCTGTTCGCCGTGAGCCGGCTGTTCCGCAAGGTGCGGCAGGGCCACGCGCTGATCGTCTCCAAGATGCGCAAGGTCGACGTGACCTTCACCGGCACCGTCGTGCTGCCGGTGCTGCACAAGGCCGAACTCATGGACATCTCCGTGAAGACCATGGAGATCGAGCGGACCGGCAAGGAAGGGCTGATCTGCCGGGACAACATCCGCGCCGACATCCGCATCTCGTTCTTCGTCCGGGTCAACAAGACCGTCGAGGACGTCATCAAGGTGGCGCAGGCGATCGGCACCGAGCGGGCCAGCGACCAGGACACGCTGCAGCAGCTGTTCAACGCCAAGTTCTCCGAGGCGCTCAAGACCGTCGGCAAGCAGCTCGACTTCGCCGACCTCTACACCAAGCGCGACGAGTTCCGCGACCGGATCATCCGCATCATCGGCACCGATCTCAACGGCTACAGCCTTGAGGACGCCGCCATCGACTACCTTGAGCAGACCCCGATGGCCCAGCTCGACGGCCAGAACATCCTCGACGCCCAGGGCATCCGGAAGATCACCGAGCTGACCGCGGTCGAGAACGTGCGCACCAACGAGCTGCGGCGGGACGAGGAGAAGGAGATCACCCGCAAGAACGTCGAGGCCCGCGAGGCCGTCCTCGAACTCGAACGCCGCCAGGCCGACGCCGAGGCGAAGCAGCAGCGCGAGGTCGGGATCGTACGGGCGCGGGAGGAGGCCGAGACCGCCAAGGTCCAGGCCGAGGAGCGGCTCAAGGCGCACACCGCGCACATCAAGACCGAGGAGCAGCTCGGCATCCAGAACGAGAACCGGGAGCGCGAGGTCGCCGTCGCCCAGCTCAATCGCGAGCGGGTCGTCGCGATCGAGAACGAGAAGATCGAGAAGGACCGGCTGCTGGAGGTCATCGCCCGGGAGCGGGCGACCGAGCTGTCCCGGATCGCCAAGGACAAGGAGGTCGAGGGCGAGAAGCGGGACATCGCCGACGTCGTCCGCGAGCGGATCGCGGTCGAGAAGACGGTGGCGCAGCAGGAGGAGGAGATCAAGAAGCTGCGTACGGTCGAGGAGGCCGAGCGCGAGCGCCAGGCGCTGATCATCGCCGCGGAGGCGGAGGCGCAGGAGCGGCTGGTCAAGGACATCAAGGCCGCCGAGGCCGCCGAGCAGGCGGCGGACCACCGGGCCGCCGAGGAGCTCACCATGGCGGAGGCCCGCCGCAAGGCCGCCGAGCTGGACGCGGCGGCGGCCATCCGGCTGGCCGAGGGCAAGCAGGCCGACGCGGCCGCCGAGGGGCTCGCCGCCGCCCAGGTGCAGGAGCGCAGCGCGGAGGCCGTCGCCAAGGTCGGCAAGGCGGAGGCCGACGTCGAGCGGGACAAGGCGCTCGCCGGCGCCGAGGGGCTGCGGGAGAAGCTCCGGGCGGAGGCCGCGGGCATCAACGAGAAGGCGGCGGCGATGGCCGCGCTGGACGCGGCCAGCCGGGAGCACGAGGAGTACCGGCTGCGGCTGGAGGCGGAGAAGGACATCCGGATGGCGCAGGTCGACGTGGGCCGCAAGATCGCCGAGGCGCAGGCGACGGTGCTCGCCACCGGGCTGGAGAACGCCGACATCAGCATCGTCGGCGGGGACAGCGTCTTCTTCGACAAGCTGGTGAACGCGGTGTCGATGGGCAAGAGCGTCGACGGCTTCGTCGGCAGCTCCGAGTCGGTGCAGGCGATGGCCGGTCCGTGGCTGCGGTCCGACAGCACGTTCACGTCGGACGTGACGACGATGGCGGCCGGGCTCGGCGCGACGGGCCTGCGGGACCTGAGCGTCGCCGGCCTGCTCACCCGGCTCATCGCGGCGGACGGCCCGCACGCCGGGGCCCTGGCCCAGCTGCTGGAGGCGGCCCGCGCGAGCGGCGCGGCGGACCTCCCGGCGGCGTCGCTGGTCGGCCCGGCGGCGGTCAACGGCGCGGTGCCGCTGACCAAGGAGTAGAAGGAGTAGACGGCCCGGGCGGGGCCGGGAATCCGGCCCCGGGGCCCGGCCCCGGCCCTCGGGCCGGGGCCGGCCGGCGGGCCGCGACGCGTCGCTGGACGCGACGACACGAACGTCGGGAACGACAACGAACGAGGTGGAGGACGAGGTGGAGACCGCCCCGCCGCAGGTACACGGCAGCCCGGACGCCCTGGCGGCCGGCACGTACGAGGTGCTGCGCGACCGGCTGCGCACCGCCGCCGAGGAGCTGGCCCGCCGGGCGGAGACGCTCAACGCCCGCCGCGTCGCGGCGTTCGGCGGCGCCGAGGCGCGGCTCGCCGGCACCGAGCGCATCCGGACCGAGCACAACTGCGTGCCCCGCGACATCGTGCAGATCGGCGGCGTGCTGCTGTTCGGCTACAACGTCCACCTCGGCCTCAAGCCCGAGACCGACGTCGCCGACGTGTTCTCGCTGCAGCACTTCGAGTTCGCCGACGAAGCCGGGAAGAGCACGGACCGGGGCGCGGACGCGGGCGAGGACGGGCACGGAGACGGGGGCGGCGCGCAAGGCGGCCACGACGGGCAGGGCGGGCAGGGCGGGGGCGGCGCGGACGGCGCGGCGATACGGTTCCGCCCCGCGTCCCAGGACGCCGTGCCCGGCCTGCTCGACGACCCCGCCTTCCGCCGGGACTTCGCCGAGCTGTACCGCTACTACCGCGAGACCCAGCTCCTCCAGCTGCGGCTGGCCGGCTCCCACCTGCTCGCCGTCTTCCAGACGGGGAACGCGCTCACCGACATCCGGGTGCTGCGCTGGCGCGTCGCCCCGGACGGCGCCGTCGCCTACGTCGACAACCGCGGCGAGCGCGACCACGTCTTCCCGCCCGCCCACGACTTCGAGTGGACGGCCACCACCCGCGCCGACCACGTGCAGGGCCGCCACCCGCACGTCTCCGTCCGCGGCCTGGTCTTCGTCGAGTGCGTCGGCGGCACCCTCACCCTCAAGGCCGAGGACAGCACCGACACCGGTGAAGGCATCTACAGCGAGCCCGTGGACGAACCGCTGCAGTCGCTCGCGGACGCCGAGATCGACTACGCCCTCGTCGGCCCCCTGGTCCTGCTGCGGATCCTCCCGTACAACGAGAAGACCCGCCGCCACCTGGTCTACAACACCCGCTCCAAGGAGGTCGTCCGGCTCGACGGCCTCGGCCGGGCCTGCCGCCGGCTGCCGGAGGAGCAGGGCGTCATCTTCCCCGGCGGCTACTACCTCGCCGACGTCCCCGCGGGCAGCGCCGCGCGGACCTTCGACACCGACACGAAGGACCTCGAATACCAGGGCGTCGTCCACTCCCCGAACGGCGAGGACGTCCTCTACGTCTTCCACGCCCGCGCCGAGGGCCGCACCCTGCTGCTGCCGTACAACGTCATCCGCAAGGACGTCGCCACCCTCTGGCAGACGCACGGCTGGTCGCTCTTCGAGGACGGCACGATGATCGTCCTGCGGACGGCGGCCGGCGGCGAGCCGACCCGCGTGCACCCCGTGCAGGTGTGGCGCACCCCGTACGTGTCCGACGCGCACGCCGCCGCCCAGCCCGCCGGCACCGGGCCGCTGGCCAGGATCGGCAACGCCGAACTCGTGCGGGGGATCTCCGACTGCCTGTCGGTGGCGCGGATGGCCGACGAGATGGAGCCCAGCCGTGCCGTCTTCGAGGCCATCGTCGCCGCCGCCAACCGCGTCGCCGACCACCACCACTGGCTGGGCGAGCCGGCCATTGGGGGTGCCCCCGCCAGTGAGGGCGTAGCCGGCGGGGGAGGGGGTACGTCCGCCGGTGAGGGTGCAGCCGGTGGGGGAGGGGACCTCGCCGCGCCGCTGGAGTCGGTCCGTACCACCGCCGAGCAGGTCATCGACGAGTTCGAGCGGGTCGAGGAGCTGCGCGCCCAGGCCGCCGCGGCCGTCGACGAGGCCGCCGCGCGGATCACCGGCCAGGTGCGCCGGGCCCGGGGCACCGCGCCGGACACCGCCGACGGCTGGGTGACCCAGATCGCCGGGCTCCGCCGCTCCCAGGGCCGGCTGGAGACGCTGCGCGAGCAGCGCTACGCCGACCTCGGCCGCATCGACGAACTCGACGCGCAGCTGGCGGAGTCGCTGGCGGCCGCCGGCCGCCGCGCGGTGGCGTTCCTCAGCGAGGAGACCGCCTTCGACGCCGCCCGCTCGACCGCCGACGAGCTGGCCGCCGAGGCCGGCGCGGTGGCGACGGCCGCGGCGGCGGAGCCGGTCGCCGGGCGCATCGACGAGCAGGCCGCGGCGCTGCAGGCGGTCACCGAGGTGATCGGCACGCTCGACCTGGCGGACGCGACGCTGCGGACGTCGATCCTCGCCCGCATCGGCGAGGTGCTCGGCGCCGTCAACCGGGCCCGTGCGCGGCTCGACGGCCGCCGCCGGGAGCTGCGGGAGCAGGAGGGCAGCGCCGAGTTCGCCGCCGAGTTCGCGCTGCTGGGCCAGGCGGTGACCGGCGGGCTGGCCGCGGCCGGCACGCCGGAGGACTGCGACGAGCAGCTGGGCCGGCTCATGCTCCGGCTGGAGGACCTGGAGGCGAAGTTCGGTTCCGCGGAGGACTTCGCCGAGCAGATCGCCGCCCGCCGCGAGGAGGTCCACGAGGCGTTCTCCGCCCGCAAGCAGGCGCAGCTCGACGAGCGCGCCCGGCACGCCGACCGGCTGGCGCGGTCCGCCGAGCGGATCCTCGGCACCGTCTCCCGCCGGACCGCGGCCCTGCGGAGCGCGGACGACGTCCACACCTTCTTCGCCTCCGACCCGCTGGTGGCCAAGGTCCGTACCACCGCCGCGGAACTGCGCACCCTCGGCGACACCGTACGCGCCGAGGAGCTGGAGGGGCGGCTCAAGGCCGCGCGCCAGGAGGCGGTGCGCGCCCTGCGCGACCGCGCCGACCTCTACGACGACGGGCAGGGCACGCTGCGCCTGGGCCGGCACCGGTTCGCCGTCAACTCCCGGCCGGCCGAGCTGACGCTCGTGCCGCAGGACGGGGAGCCGGTGTTCGTGATCACCGGCACCGACTACCGGGCGCCGGTGGCCGACCCCGGCTTCGCGGACACCCGGGACTTCTGGGACCAGCCGCTGGTCTCCGAGTCGCCCGCGGTCTACCGCGGCGAGTACCTGGCGGCGCGGCTGCTCGCCGGGGCTCCCGCTGCGGAGCTGGCGGCGGCGGCAGGCGACGGCGCGGGCGAGGGCGGCGGGGGTGACGGCGGCGTCGACGGCCTGGCGGAGCTGGCGCGGCAGGCCGCCGCGGCGGCGTACGCCGTCCGGTACGACCGCGGCGTGCACGACGGGTTCGCGGCCGCGATCCTCGGCGCGCTGCTGCGGCTGCGCGACGAGTGCGGGCTGCTGCGGTTCACCCCGGAGGTGCGGGCCGCGGCGCAGCTGTTCTGGGCGTACGGGACCGGGGTCGAGGAGCGCGCCGGGTGGTCGACGCGCGCCCGGTCGCTGGCGCGCGCCCGGGCGGCGTTCGGGCTCGGCCGCACCGACGGCACGGTGGCGGAGCTGTCGGACGAACTGGCGGCCCGGGCGGCGGAGTTCCACACCGCGGCGGGGCTGCCCCTGCCGGGCGCCCGGGCCCGCGCCGACGTCGGCGCGTACCTCTTCGAGGAGCTGGCCGCCGCGGACCCGCCCGCGTTCGTCACCGGCCCCGCGGCCCGCGCGCTGCGCACCGGCTTCCTGGAGGCGCTCGGCCCGGGCGGCGCCAAGGACTACGCGCGCGACCTCGACGCCCGCGCCGGCGCCCTCGCCGCCCGGCACCAGCTCGCCGCCGCCTGGCTCGGCGCGTACGCGGCCGGCACGGGCGCCGACGCCGCCGGCCTCGCGGAGGCCGTCGCCGTGGAGGTCACCGGCGCCGCCCTCGCCCGGCAGGACTCCGGCGCCGTTACCGAGACGGCCGTCGAGGGGCTGCTCGGCAGCCATCGCCGCATCGACGGCGGGCGGCTCGTGGTGCGCCTCGACGAGTTCCTCGCCCGCACCGCCGAGTTCAGCGACGTACGGGTCCCGGCCTACCGGCAGTACCTGCGCCGGCGCACCGCGCTCGTCGGCGCCGAGCGCGAGCGGCTGCGCCTGGACACGTACCGGCCGCAGGTCATGTCGACGTTCGTCCGCAACCGGCTCCTCGACGAGGTGTACCTGCCGCTGATCGGCGACAACCTCGCCAAGCAGCTCGGCACCGCCGGCGGCGAGTCCGGCGCCCGCCGCACCGACAGCCAGGGCCTGCTGCTCCTGCTCTCCCCGCCCGGCTACGGCAAGACGTCGCTGATGGAGTACGTCGCCGCCCGGCTCGGCCTGGTCTTCGTCAAGGTCGACGGCCCGGCGCTGGGCACCGGCACCACCTCCCTCGACCCGGCGGCCGCCCCGGACGCGGGCGCCCGCCGGGAGGTCGAGAAGATCAACTTCGCCCTCGCCATGGGCAACAACACCCTGCTCTACCTCGACGACATCCAGCACACATCGCCGGAGCTGCTGCAGCGGTTCGTCTCGCTGTGCGACGCGCAGCGCCGCATGGAGGGCGTGTGGGACGGCTCCTCGCGCGTCTTCGACCTGCGCGGCAAGCGGTTCGCGGTGTGCATGGCCGGCAACCCGTTCACCGAGTCCGGGGCCCGCTTCCAGGTGCCCGACATGCTCGCCAACCGCGCCGACGTGTGGAACCTCGGCGACGTCCTGTCCGGCAGGGAGCAGCTGTTCGCCCTCAGCCACATCGAGAACGCCCTCACCTCCAACCCCGTCCTCGCGCCGCTCGCCTCCCGCGAACGCGCCGACACCGACCTCCTGGTCCGCCTCGCCCGCGGCGACGCCGACGCCCGCGCCGACCGCCTCGCCCACCCGTACGCCACGGCCGAACTGGACCAGGTCCTCGGCGTGCTGCGCAGGCTGCTGCACGTCCGCGACACGGTGCTCAAGGTCAACGCGGCCTACATCGCCTCCGCGGCGCAGTCCGACGCCGCCCGCACCGAGCCGCCGTTCAAGCTGCAGGGCTCGTACCGGAACACCAACAGGCTCGCCGAGCGGATCATGCCGGTGATGAACGACGACGAGGTGGAGGCGCTGATCGACGACCACTACCTGGGCGAGGCGCAGACGCTGGCCCAGGGCGCGGAGGCGAATCTTCTGAAGCTCGCCGAGCTGCGCGGCCGGCTGACGGAGCCGCAGGCGGAACGCTGGGAGGCGGTGAAGGCGGCCTACGCCGCGACCCGCCCCGGGGGACGGTGAGCGGGGCTGGTGGATTCGGGGACGCGACCCTACGGTGCACGAGTGGACGACACGAAACAGGGCGACGGACAGCCGGGTCCGGGGGACGAAGTCCCGCTGGACTTCCCCCGGGCCTGGGCCGAGTTCGCCGACCCCGCCGACGACGAGCAGGTCTTCCGCTGCGACCTGACGTGGCTGACGTCACGCTGGTCGTGCATCTTCGGCAGCGGCTGCCAGGGGATGCTGGCGGGACGCCCCGACGACGGCTGCTGCACCCTCGGCGCGCACTTCTCCGACGAGGACGACGAGGAGCGCGTACGCCGCCACGCCCGGCGGCTCACCCCGGAGATATGGCAGCACCACGCTGAGGGCACGGGCCCGGAGGGCTTCACCGAGCCCGACCCGTACGCCGAGGAGGAGGGGAAGCACAAGACCCGGCGCGTCGAGGGCACCTGCATCTTCCACAACCGGGCCGGCTTCCCCGGCGGTGCGGGCTGTGCGCTGCACCTGCTGGCGCTGCGGGAGGGCCGCGAGCCGCTGGAGACCAAGCCGGACGTGTGCTGGCAGCTGCCGGTGCGGTGGACGCACGAGTGGGTGACGCGGCCGGACGACACGCAGGTGCTGGTGATCTCGATCGGCGAGTACGACCGCAGGGGCTGGGGCCCGGGCGGGCACGACCTGCACTGGTGGTGCACGTCGGCGCCCTCGGCGCACGGCGCCGGCGAGCCGGTGTACGTGTCGTACCGGCCGGAGCTGGTGGCGCTGATGGGGCAGAAGGCCTACGACGTGCTGGCGCGGCTCTGCGAGGAGCGCGTCGCCGGCCCGCGGCACGGCCTGCCCCTGATCGCGCCGCACCCGGCGGATCCGGTGGACCCGGCGGACCAGGTGCACGAGGTCAGGTGAGCAGGGAGCCCCCGCGGCGCGCACGGTTGAACAGCAGCCGGTACGCCACCAGGCTCAGCACGAGCCAGCACAGCCCGGCGAGCGCCGCGCGCCCGGCGGCGTGCGCCGTGGGGCCGAGCCCCGCGTCCGACTCCAGCAGGAGCAGAGCCGACAGCCCGTGGGTCACCGGGATGGTCTCCGCCACGGCCTGCACCGGGCCGGGCCAGAAGTGCACCGGGGTGATCGCGCCGCTGAGCACGGTGACAGCCATCGTGCCCAGCGCGCTCAGCAGGTTGTTCGCCATCGGCACCAGGAGCGCGACGGCGCCCAGCACCAGCGCCACGCAGTACGTGGCGAGCGTCGTCAGCAGCACCAGCAGCAGCACCAGCGGCACCTGCACCGCCGTCCACGACGCGCCGAAGAACGGCGAGAGGGCGAGCAGCACGATCGAGCTGCTCACCACCCCGGACACCGGCCAGCACAGGCTCCGGCCCAGGAAGAACCAGCCGGGCCGCACGGGGGACGCGGCGAGCAGCGGCAGCGTACCCAGCAGGATGTCGCGTACGGTCGTGGAGATGCCCTGCATCGCCTGGAGCACGCCGACCAGCAGCGAGGCGCCGAGCACCACGTGCACCGCGTAGTCGGAGTCGCCGACGAGCGCGGCGAGCTGGCTGAAGAACAGCACCTGGCACAGCAGCCGGATCAGCCAGCCGCCGAGCCAGGTGCGCCAGGTGTAGTAGGCGCGGAAGTCCTCGACGGTCACCACCGCGCCCTGGCGGACCGCGACCGCGGCCGCGCCGAGACGCCCCCAAGCCGCCTTGGCCGTCCTCGGCGCCCTCACTGCCCTCGCCTTCTCGGCGGGAGCCCCGGTCACTGCCCACCGGCCAGCACGCCCGACGCCCGCGCCCGGCCGAGGTGCCGGGTCAGCGCCACGACGCCGACACCCACCATCACCACGCCCAGCAGCAGCATCGCCCCGAGCCGCGGTACGGCGTGGGCCACCGGCCCCGGCTCGGTGGCGTCGCGCAGCAGCTCCGCCGCCCACGCCAGGTAGCTCAGCCGGCTGGCCGCCTCCAGCGCACCGGGCAGTTCCGCGGCGGGGACGACCACCCCGCTCAGCAGGAAGACCGGGTAGACCAGCGCGTTGCCCAGGGCGTAGGCGCTCGGCCGGGTTACGAACAGCGCCGAGAGGGCGGTGGTGGCCGCCGCCGTACCCGCCGCCGTCAGCAGCAGCGCGGCGGCGAACACCAGCGGATGCGGCACCGGCGTCCAGTAGCCGAAGACGCCGCCGGCCACCAGCACCGCCAGCCCGAAGGACGGCATGGCCAGCAGCATGCAGCCGCAGAGCCGGCCGAAGACCAGCAGCGGGAAGGAGGCGGGGGCGGCGACCAGCGACTCCATCCGGCCGTCCTCCTTGTCCTCGATCACCAGGCCGGTGGCGAAGATCAGCGCGGTGGTCCACATCGTCATCAGCGTCGCCGCCACCACGGCGTACGCGTTGAGGTCGCCGCGGCCGGCGAACTCCATCGCCGACATCAGCACCAGCGTCTGGAACGGCGCGAGCGCCAGCGCCTGGTACGTGTCGACCTCCCGCGCCATCGACACGAGCTGGAAGCGCAACCCGGACGCGAAGCCCGACACCGCGGAGCCCCGGCGGGCCGCCTCCGGCGTCGCCGTCACCCGCCGACCGCCATGCCGCGGTCGCCGACGAGGTGGAGGTATACCTCCTCCAGGGAGGGCCGGGTGCGCGCGATGTCGGTGATGCCCTCCTCCACGAGCAGCAGCAGCACGGCGCGGACCGCCTCGGGGGTCTCCGTCTCGATCCGGGTGGTGTCCCCGTCGACCGCGGTCACCGCCGCCACCGCCGGCAGCGCCGCGACCCGCGCACGCAGCGCGGCGGGCAGGCCGCGTACCTCCAGCCGCTCGTGCGAGGAGACGACGTCACCGACCGCCTCCGGGCTCGCGGTCAGCGTCAGCCTTCCGTTGTCGAGGAACGAGACGCGGTCGCTGAGCGCGGCGGCCTCGGCCATGTCGTGCGTGGTCAGCAGGACGGTGTGCCCACCCGTGCGCAACTCGCGCACCAGCTCGCGGAAGTCGTGGGCCGCGACCGGGTCCATGCCCACGGTCGGCTCGTCCAGGAGCAGCACACCGGGGTCGCAGACCAGCCCGCGCGCGAGGTGCAGGCGCTGCTTCATCCCGCGCGAGTACGTCTGGACCCGCTCCTCGGCGCGCTCGGACAGCCCCATCCGCTCCAGCAGCTCCGCGACTCGTACGCGCCGGGCCTTGCGGTGCAGCCCGTAGAGCGACGCCCACAGGTCCAGGTTCTGCCGCCCGGTGAGCCGCGGGTAGAGCCCGCGGTCCCCGCCGAAGACGATCCCGATCAGCCGCTTGACCTCCTCCGCCTGCCGCACCACGTCCCGGCCGAGGACGGCGGCGTCACCCGACGACGGCAGCAGCACGGTGGACAGGACGCGGCACAAGGTCGTCTTGCCCGCGCCGTTCGGCCCGAGCAGCCCGTGCACCTCGCCCCGCGGAACCGTCAGCGTCACGCGGTCCAGCGCACGCAACTCCGGTTTGCCCTTGCGCCGGTAGAGCCGGGTCAGCTCCCGGACCTCGATCGCGCTGCCGGTCACCGGTCGGCCAGCTGCGCGGTGCCCGCGAGGTCCAGCACCATGATGCGGGACAGGGGCGCGTCGTCCGCCGGCCGCCAGTGGCCGACCCGGCGGTAGCCCCACGCGGCGTAGACCGCCTGAGCCGGCGCGGCTTCCGGGTCGTCCCGTACCGCCAGCGTGACCCGCTCCACGCCCAGCCCCTCCCGCAGCGCCGCGTGCAACCGCGCGGCCACCCCCCGCCGCCGCCAGCCGGCGCGTACCGAGAGTTCGATGACGGCCAGCGTACGCTCACCGGTCTCCGCGGCGAACGCCGCCGGCACGTCCTCGTCCATCGCCTTCCACCAGCCGGCGTCCGGCGGCAGCGGGTAGCCGAAGGCGAAGCCGACGGCCAGACCGTCGCAGCGGGCCACGACGAGGCGGGCGCGGGGAATCCGCACCTCCTGCGCGAAGCGGTCCACGAAGTCGGCGATCTCCTCCGGGCCTTCGCGGTACGGCGGTTCCGCGGAGGTCTCCTTGTAGATCGGCAGCGCGACGTCGAGGTGCACGGCGCACTCGGCCTCTTCCCACCGCTCCACCGTGATCGGCGACTTGGCCATCGGTCCCCTTGCTCTGGCCCCGGCCGAAGCCGGTCCCGATCAGAACTCGTCCGTGCGGTCAGCCCTTGCGGACACCGGCGCCGGAGCTGGTCCGCATGCTGGCCAGGCGGCGGCCAGGCCCGCCGGGGTTGCCCTGGTCAGCAGGGCGCACCGGCCGACGACTACCGATGCCGGGACTGCCCTTGGCGGTACGACGCAGCGGCTCAACACCAGCAGCACCGCCCTTCTCCACAGGACGCGCCGGCTTGCGACCACCAATACCGGGAGTGCCCTTGGCCGTACCACGCAACGGCTCAACACCGGTGACATCGCCCTTCTCAGCGGGACGCGCCCGCTTACGGCTACCGATACCGGGGCCGTCCTTGGCGGTACGACGCAACGGCTCAACACCAGCAGCACCGCCCTTCTCCACAGGACGCGCCGGCTTACGACCACCGATGCTGGGGCTGCCCTTGGCCTCACGACGCAGCGGCTCAACACCGGTGGCACCGCTCTCCTCAGCGGGACGCGCCCGCTTACGGCTACCGATGCTGGGGCCGTTCTTGGCGGTACGGCGCAGAGGGGCGTCGTGGCCTGTTTCGGGGCTCATGAGGGTGTTCACGGTGCGGTCCTTCCGACGTACGACGGTTTCCAGCACTGCTGCGAACGTAGGCAGCCGCAGATCTACCGGGCTGCCTCCCCCAGGGCAGAGATGGGGCTGGGGCGACGATACGCCTCGGGCGACCTTGCGCCTCGCTCACCGAGCCGACCCCTGACCAGGGATCAGCTCAGCATTGGCGATGATAGGACCCACCGCCGGAAGTTGAGAAGCCCGTGAGACGCATGAGCCGCGGCTGCCGACCTCCTGCGGCAACGCCCCGCCCGCCGCGGCGTATGCCGCACTCCGGGCGACTCCGGCGAAGCGGTCAAGGCTTCAACCAGCCGGTCATGCAGTCGGCATATGCGGGAAACACGCCGGGGAGAGGCTCCTCTCGCACGCCGGTTCCCCACCCCCCAGGGCCGGACCGTTCCACGAACACGTGGCCGCCGGTTCCCTGCAGGTGGCCGCGGGCAAGGAGGAGACTTTGGCAGGTTCAGCAACCCGCCGGGACTTCCTGCGCTCCGTCGGTGCCGCCGGCGGCGCCGGAGCGCTGTACTCCACGATGAGCGCGCTCGGCCTGGCCCCCGTGGCCGAGGCCGCCGCGACCGAGTTCCGTCCCCCGCAGCGCAGCGACTTCACCCTCTCCGGCCGGGCCGCGGGCAAGGTGATCGTGCTCGGTGCCGGCATCGCAGGGCTGGTCACGGCGTACGAACTGCGCAAGGCGGGCTACCGCGTACGGATCCTGGAGGCCAGGAACCGGCCGGGCGGCCGCAACTGGACCGTCCGAGGCGGCACCACCGAGACCGACCTCGACGGGCGGACCCAGCGCGCGAGGTTCTCCCGAGACCAGTACATGAACGCCGGCCCGGCCCGGCTGCCGCAGTCGCACGTCACGCTGGAGTACTGCCGCGAACTGGGCGTGGAGTTGGAGGTCTTCACCAACCAGAACGCGAACGCCTACATCCACCACGAGAACGCCGTGGGCTCGCTCGCCGGCAGGCCGGTGCGCTGGCGCACCGCCAAGGCCGACGTCTACGGCTACGTCTCCGAGTTGCTGGCCACCGCCACCGACCAGGGCGCCCTGGACCAGAAGCTGACCGCCGACGACAAGGAGCGGCTCCTGGCGTTCCTGGAGGGGTTCGGCGACATAGGAGGGCGCGCGGACGACTGGGGATACACCGGCAGCGAACGCCGCGGCTACTCGGTCGAGCCGGGCGCCGGAACGGAGTCGGGCACCGTGCTCGGCCCCGTCCCCTCGCTCTCGGACGTCTTCGCCAGCCGCATCGGCCACCGCTTCACCTTCGAGTTCGGCTACGACCAGGCCATGCTGATGTTCCAGCCCAAGGGCGGCATGGACCGGATACCGTACGCGCTGGCCCGGGCCGTCGGCCGCGAGCGGATCGTCTACGGGGCCGAGGCCACCGCGGTCACCGACCGCCCCGACGGCGCGGAGGTCACCTGGCGGGACGGCCGCGGCCGCAGCCACACCGAGCGTGCCGACTTCGTCGTCTCGGCGATCCCGCCGATGATCGCCGCCCGGCTCGACCACAACCTGGGGGCCGACGTCACCGCCGCGCTCAGGACACCCTCCCCTGTCCCCGTGGGCAAGATCGGCCTGGAGTACCGCAGCCGTTGGTGGGAGACCGACGAGCACATCTACGGCGGCATCACGCCGACGGACACCGACCTGGCCACCGTCTGGTACCCCTCGTACGGCTACCACGGACGGCGGGGCACGCTCATCGGCTACTACAACTTCGGCGCGGACGCCCTGGCCTATGGCCGGCTGACGCACGCCGAGCGCGAGGCACGGGCGCTGAGCCGGGGCGTGCGCATCCACGGCGAGAAGTACCGCACCGAACTCGCCGCGTCCTTCAGCATCGCCTGGCACCGCACCCCCTTCATCGAGGGCGGGTGGGTCGGGTGGGAGTCGCAGACCGGTCCCGAGTACCGGCGCCTCCTCGAACCAGCAGGGCACGTGTACTTCGCCGGCGACTGGCTCAGCCATGCCATCGCCTGGCAGCACGGGGCCATCACCTCGGCCCGCAAGGTCGTCACCGAACTACACGAGAGGGTGATGCAGGGATGAGCGCACCGAAACGACGCGCCGTGCTCCTGACCGCCGCCGGCGCGGGCGGCGCGCTGCTGACCTCCGCCACCGCCTTCGCGGCCGCACGCGGCTGGCGGCCAAGACCCGGCCAGGTCAAGGTCATGCTGCCGACCGGGCAGAGCAACCCGGCCATCGCCACCGGCGTGGCGACCGGTGAGTCCGTCGCCCTCTACACCAGCAGCGGCCTCGGCCCCGACGCACTCAACCCGGACGCTCCGGCGCGTACGCCGGAGTACTGGACGGACCCGTCGATGACCGAGGACGCCGAGGGCGTCACGGTGACCGAGGCGCAGGCGCTGCTGGTGCTGCGCAAGATCTCCGACAACCTCGCCGCGGCCGGGCTCTCTGCGGCCGACGTCATCACGATGAAGTGCTATCTGATGAAGCCGCCGGGCGCCGACCTCGCCGACTACCCCGGCTGGAACCGCGCGTACCGGCAGTTCTACGCCAACGTCGACCTGGCCTCGGGTGACCCGGTCCCGGTGCCGATGGGCACCTCGGCGCCGAAGCCGCCGATCCTCGCCAACAGGGCCCGCCCGGCCCGCGCGACCATGGAGGTAGCCTCGCTCGCCGTGCCGGGCTGGCTGGTCGAGGTCGAGGTCACGGCGACCTACCGCAGGAAGTGAGGGCGTCACGAGGGTGAGACCCGGGGTGGAACCGGCCAGGGCCGGTTCCACCCCCCTCGACCCCGACGTCCGAGACGGAGCCGCAGAGCACCGGGTAACGGACGACCGGTGCCACCGCGGGTACCGGCACGTTGCACCCCCGGGACCACGTCCTCCCGCGCTGCCCGCACCGCGGTCTGTCCGGTACGAGGCGATGCCCTTGCACTGTGGTTCCCCGGGACGCGGCGGAAGGTGACAGCGGGGCAAGCCGGGCGTGTGTCCGGAGGCGCTGCGAACAGGATCCGCCAGCCCGAAGCGGAGCTGGCCGACCGCATCCGCAGGATCCACCCCGGTTCGGGCCGGCAACTGGCCTCCGACCGGCGACACAAGCGGGAAAGCCCAGGTCATATACACTCTGACCTGAGCTCTAGCGGTAGGCCGTACGTGCCACAACCCGAACTCTTCGACCACTCCCATCCTGGTCGAGGGCCCTGAGACCATCATCCGCCCGGTGGGCACCCGACGTAGGGCGGGTGGTGCCCGATGACCATCCGAACCGCCTCGGAGATCTGGATCCGTCGCGGCTGCGCAGTGGTCGTCGCCGCAGTCACCGCCTACGCCTCCTACGAGCACCAGCGTGCCTTCGTCCTCCACGACGGGGCCCCAGGCTCCAGGACCGCGACGAAGGAGTACGGCCAGCCCGGGATGAACTGTGAGGCGGACTTCGCCCGCCCGTAGACATGGCAGAACAGCCTGTCCGCCGAGCACGGCGCGTCCGACCGCAGCCACGGCGACACGTCGACCGCGAGCACCAGGCGCCCGTCGTCGAAGCGGGGCAGAGGCATGCCGACCAGCAGGTTCCGTAACCTGTCGGTGTCGGTCCGGCCGCGGTTGAGTGCTCCGTACAAGGCACCGTGCCCACGGCGGTGTTCGGGTACCAGCGTCAGGTCCACTGCGAGGCCACCGGCCCGTCGGCACGCAGCAGTGCGTCGGCAAGTTCGAACAGCGCATCCCGCCGGGCGGTCAGACACTCGTAGAACTCGCCCCGGAAGCGTGACGCTTCCGCGAACGCTTCGCGCCGGGCATCGCGGCACCAGACTCATGACAACGGCCTTCGGTTGATCCCGTACTGTCCCGTCTCACGAGATCTTGCCTCTGTCTCATCCGAGCCTGTTCGGTTCGCATATCAGAGACACAGTCAGATGAGACAGATCAGGAGATGAGCGAGCGGCCTGTGGGCGCCAGCCGGAGCATCCGGGGGGGCTGCTGTCTGTTCTCGCTCGATGCCCGGCAGGATCTCGTCCCGTGTGAGGGGATGGGCCTGGACATCGGCGAGGTGCCGCCGGTAAGCGCTCTCGTCGGGGTACGAGGTGAAGATCGCGGCGACGTTCTCCCCGGTGCGGACCGGCAGCCTGGGGAAGGTGTTGTGTGCTGTCTCGGTGGTCAGGGCGGCGACCGGCGCGGGTCCCGTCTTGTGGAGCACGGGGAGGAGGCCGTCCCGGATCAGTGCCATGCCGTCGTGCCGTCCGGGAGGGAAGGACCACACGGCGGCGGACACGAATCGGTCCGGTCCCGGAGCACCGGCCCGGGACCGCTCGGGCGGGGAGACGACGACACCGCTCCCGTCCGACAGGGGACGCAGGAGGAGGACGTCGTCGGAGTCGATCATGGTGGCGTTCGCCTGGGGACCGTGCTTGGCCCAGACGGAGCCGCCGTAGAAGGCCGTCAGCGCGCGGTGCCGTACCGCCATGTCCGCAAACCCGCGCAGCCAGACGAAGCGGTCCGGATCGTCGAGGTCCCGGAACTGGCCGAGCACTGTCATCCCGGCCTCTTCCTGGGTTTCGACGAACTCCCGGTCGAACAGCTCGATGAGCTCGTCGCGCCGACCGGGACACAGCGTGTACTGGCGAAGCTCGATCACGGCGGGGCGCCCGACGGGGTCGGTGGAGGGCACGGCAGGCTCCTGTTCGGTTCTCTTCTGGGTATGGGTTCCCGGCTCGTTCGGTCGGAGCCGGGCGCGGACTGACGGTAGGGGAGCCCTGTGCCAGGGGCTGTCAGGGTTTCCGGGGAGAATGCGCCCATGTCTGCCGGTCGACTGCTGTCGGTGCTGCTGTTGCTGCAATCCCGGGGCCGCATGTCCGCGCGGGGGATCGCCGACGAGCTGGGCGTGTCCGTGCGCACCGCCTACCGTGACCTGGCGCGTCTGCAGGCCGCCGGGGTCCCCATCTACGCGGAGCCGGGCCGCGGGGGCGGCTACCGGCTGCTCGACGGCTATCGCACCCGCCTGACCGGGATGAGCGAGGGCGAGGCGCGGGCGCTGTTCTTCGCCGGGCTGCCCGGGCCCGCCGCCGACCTGGGGCTCGCGGCGGAGGTGACGGCAGCACGGCTGAAGCTGCTGGCCGCGCTGCCGGCGGGACTGCGCCAGGAGGCGGCGCGGACCGCGGCGGTGTTCCACCTGGACGCTCCCGGCTGGTACCGGGAACCCGAACAGACGCCGTACCTGCCCCTGTTCGTCGACGCGGTGCTCACCCAGCGTGCGGTGGACGTGCACTACCGCCGTTGGCGCGCGCCGCAGGAGGTGCATCGCCGCCTTCGCCCCTACGGCCTGGTACTCAAGTCCGGTATCTGGTACCTCGTGGCCGCTGCGGAGAGCCGAATCGCGACCTACCGGGTCGCCCAGGTCCTCGACGCGCTGCTGAGCGACGAGCGGTTCGACCGACCGCAGGACTTCGGCCTGGGCGCGTACTGGGCCTCCTACCTCGACGATTTCCAGGCGCGCCGCTACACCGGCGCCGCCACCATCCGTCTGTCCCCACGGGGACGCCGACGTCTGCCGGACAACGTCCCCCCGGAGGTGGTGCGGGCGGTCGACTCCACCGCGACCGCCGTCGGCGACGACGGATGGGTCGAGGCGGTCATCCCGACCGAGAGCACCGAGCACGCGTGCGGTGAGCTACTGCGGCTCGGTATCGACGTCGAGGTCGTCGCGCCAGCCGAACTGCGTCAAGCCATGGCCGCCACGGTAGGCGTACTCGCCGGCGCCTACGGACTCGGGTGACCTACCAGGACGCGCATCCGGCGGTCGTGGTGGCTGGGTTCTCACAAAGAATCAAGCGAAGGCCGCCCTCACATCCGGCGAATGCCCAGGTGAGCGAAGTAGTTCGAGTCGCCATTCGAGACCGGCGGCAGGTCTTCGACGGGATCCGGTGGCGTGCTCGCACCGGCTCGCCCTGGCGAGAACTACCTGAGCGCTACGGTCCGTGGGAGACGGCATACACGCTGTTCCGTCGCTGGCGGATCGACGGTACCTGGGCGATAGTGCCGGACACATCGGGTGGGAGGTGCTGGTCGATACCACGATCTGCCGAGCCCGCCGGCACGCCGCCGGGGCTCGCAAAAGAGGGCTGCCGACACAGGCCGGACGAGTCCGGAGGGGCTGGCGGCCGAGCCGGAAGACCACGCACTCGGCCGCTCGCGTGGCGGCCCGACCACCAAGACTCACCTGGGCCGTCGACGCCTCCTTTCACGTCCTGGCCACCGTGGTCACCGCTGGGCAGCGGGCCGATGCTCCAGTGTTCACCGAGGTCATGGACCGCATCCACGTTCCGCGGATCGGCGGCGGACATCCGCGCACCCAACCCGCTCACGTCCTGGCCGACCGCGCCTGCTCCTCTCGGAAGAACCGCGAGTACCTACGCAGCCGACAGATCCCGCACACCATTCCGGAAAAGCGCGGCCAGACCGGCCATCGCCGACGCCGAGGGCCGGCCGGCGGCCGCCCACTCGGCCTCCAACGTGAGCGATACAAGGCCAGACACAAAGCCGAGTGCCGAATCGGAGTCCTCAGGCAGGCACGAAGCGTCGCGACTCGCTACGAGAAACTCGCCGTCCGCTACGGAGCCACCATCCAACTCGCCTTGCCAGGCCAGACGCTGTGACCACATCTCAATCACCCCCAGGTGCCGTTCAGCGGCCGCACTACAGTTGGCCCACCATGCCCGACCTCTTCGGAATCAACCATCTGACTCTGTCCACGACCGACCTCGACCGGCTCGTGACGTACTACACGGAGTTGCTCGGAGCAGCGCTCGCGTTCGAGCGCGCTGCAACCCCTTCCGATCCTCGGATCGCAGTCATCGATGTCGGCGGGAACGACCACCTCGTGATCGTCGAAACCGCAACCACCCCCGCCACTGATCTCGACCCCCTCAGCAAGGCGGGATGGGGACTGCGCGTCGGAACATACGCGCACCTGTGTGAGGTTCGCGAACACATCCTTGGTGCCGGGTGGCCGGTCGGACAGATCGAGACACTACCCACGCAGTGGACGATGACAGCTCGCGATCCCGATGGACGCCCTGTGGACGTTCGAGCCCATCGCCCACGCACCAATCGCCGTCACAAACCACTGGCTAACGACCACCCCGACTGTGAAAACCGGCCCTAGCTGCACTCGGAGGTCGTTGCAGCCCCCTGACCCTGTGTGTCCAGCTGCTGGAGTCGCGCGCCGCGCCGTCTGGCGTCGAGCGCGGTCACCTTTTCGAGTTCGAACCAGGCTGTCGCTCGGTGCCGCCGGTGCGGTGGAGTTGGCCGCGGCGGCCGCAGCTTCAGCGGGAGGGCTGCGGTGGTGCGGCTGGCGGTCGAGGAGGCCCGCAGCATGCAGATGCCTGAGACGGCGGTGATGGTGTGTGTGCTCGCATTGTCTGGACTACCTGACCGTCCCCGCGAAGATCGCCGTCTCCGATTCGAAGTCGGGTGCCATCTCAATCTGGACGTAGCTCTCGTCCGCTGGCAGTTCACACCCCGTGGGTAGGTCCATCGTGCGGCCCGGCCGCAGATGCGTCGTGGGCGTATCAAGCCCGTCGTCGAAGATCTGCTCACCGGTGCTGTCGCCGTACTGGCACTCCACCAGCATCTCGTTCAGGTCGATCGATTCCTCCGACCCGTTAGTGATCTTCACGTTGAACTTGACGTAAGGGGTGTCGGCTGGTGCGGCCCATTCACTGGATGTGGCCCGTTCGAACTTGGACAGCGTCACCTCGACACCCGTCTCGTACAGGACGGGCTCGGTGAGCTTGAACGTGTCGTCGCCTGGCTGCTCGGCGTCGTCGGCTTCTTCCGCTGCGGTGCCTTCGGTGTTGTCGGCACCGGGGGTGGCTGTGACCGTGACCGTCGGGGCGGGCTCGGCGCTGTTCTTGCCGTTGTCGCTGCTCGCCGCGACTCCCACGGCGGCTCCGATGCCGAATACCGCGAACACGGCGATGATGACGCCGGTGATCTGGAGAACCGGGCGGCGCTTCCTCGGCGGCATGGGCGGGACAGGCGGCTGTGGGGGCGGCGCGCCGTAGGGCTGCTGGGGCTGGGTCGGGTAGGACATGCGTGCTCCCCCTTGGTGCGTTGAGGCCGGAAATGTACTGGCGGTACGGGTATACGCGGGATGGGCCGAACGGCCCTCGGGCCGCAGGAGGCTGCGGTTTCGGCGTCAAGGGCGTTCCCTCTTGCCGGGCTGCAGGCGCTGCTGCTCGGCGATGGCGGAGCGCAGCCCCGCGACGGCGGCGGCCATGTCCTCGTCCTCGTCGGAGACGTAGACGTAGACGTGCCCGACCGGTTTGACGGCGTCGAGGTCGCCGGAGCCGATGGAGGGCCTCGCGGCCGAGGTCGCCATCAACACGCAGAATTTCAGGGCATACGGCATGATCCTGATCCTGCTCACCCAGAACCCCGACGCCCCCTCACAGCCCACGGGCCTGGCCGCCCCGTTCGGCACCCGGCTGTGCCTGGCCGTCATGGACTGGAGGGCCAACAACAACGTGCTGGGCACCGGCGCCCACGAACGTGGCACGCGCGCCACCGACATCTCGATCGACGAACAAGGCACCGGGCTCCTCGCCCGCGGACGCGAAGGCAACACCGTCCGCGCCGCGTTCATCAAGCCCGGATACCGCGCGCAGCGATGGCGAGACGGCCAACCATGTCTTCGATCGGCTCACCCCAGCGCCTACGGGCGCCCTCACTCCACTGCTTCACGTTCTCGTCTGGAGCGGTGAAGGCGTGCTGCCGAATCTGCCACAGACCGCCCTCAAGCCGCTCCACTGCCGCCGTCTCTGCATCGCGACGTCGCAGATCCACCTCAATCCGTGCCTGATGCGTCTGCGCGAAATACGCGGCAGCACCAGAAACGACGGCGCCCAGGAGCATCCCAGCCAGAGGGTCACGCCACACCCACCCTGCTTCGAAGTCAGACGACCCGCTGAGGCAGCCGCCATACACCGGCGCCGAGCGCTGCAGACCTGCCCCACCCCCGGGTGCCCGGACGTCACCCCCGGCGGACGATGCTGCGGTCGGCTGCGGTGGGCACCGCTGCGCCTGGTCGCCGGTGCGCTGCTGGGCTGGGCCCGGCCGCCGGAGTACCCGGCCAGGGCCGACGCCGGGCTGGCCGCGCTCGCGCGCCGGCCGGGCCGGTGACGCCGCCCCCTGTTCTGGCCACGCGGCCGGGGCAGGGGGCGATTCGTCGTGCCCGGACCTCAGTCCCGGGTCGCGCCTTCAGGCCAGAGGACGCGGACGAGGACGCCGTTGCGGCGCGCGTAGGCGACGACGTCGGCGGTGCCGCCGTAGCCGCGGGCCGACTGCCCGTCCCATACTGCGATCAGCTCGTCGACCAGGCCGACGAGGATCTCTGACCCAGCCATGTGCGCCTCGGAGGTCGACTCCTCCAACCCGGTCGGATGGACCTCCGCGGCAGCGGACAGAAGCGCGTCGTAGTCGGCGTGGTGCTCGGCGGGCAGGCCGTCGCGGTAGGCCGCGGCCGGGATGACGACCTCGATCCTGCCCCCGTGGGCGAGCACGGATTGCGCGAACCAGGCGTCGGGGCCATCGGCGATGCAGGAGACACCGACCAGTTCCCGCGGGTCGTACGGCTCGACTTCGGCGCGCAGCGCGGCGCGCACCTGGTCCTCGACGTACTTCGGCAGGTCCCGGTGCCCGGTGATGCCGACTCGCATGCTGCGCCCCTTCCGGCTGGTGTGGTTCACAGGTACACGCCGTGGTGGCGGTCGTCAAAGTCGCGCACGACCCGCGCCGGAGCAGTCGAGGTGTAGCCGCGGCGCAGCGTGCGGGCGCGCTCAACGATGCGCCCGGAGCGGTAACGCAGCCCCGTCTCCAGCGCGCGGGTGGCGAGGGAGAACGCTCCGTCGATGCGACCAGCCGCGAGGTGTGCCGAGGCGACGTCGAGCACGAGGAGCGCGCGCTGCTTGTCGTGCCCGGAGGACAGCTGTGCGGCGGCGTCGTCCTGCGTGCCGAGCACCCACTCAGGTAAGCCGAGACGGGCGCCGCAGGACACCAGGCAGGCTGTGCGACCTTGGCCTTGGTGAAGGAAAACACCCACGGCCACGGCGGCGGTTCCTCCAGTTCGATGGTGGCCGCGTGGCGAAGTGCGTCAATGAGGGCCCGGTCGGTGCCCGGGACGTCACCAGCCGCGGCGTGCGCCAGAGCCTCGATGGTGGCCAGCCAGCCGGCGGCGATGGCCGGGGGCGTGTCGGACGGCCCCGGGGGTGTGCATCCGCTCCCGGGGGCCTTCCGTGTGCGCGGTGGGCGACGTGCGGCTACGTGGCAGGCGTCGGCGGTTCCGGGGTGTCCCGGTCCGGGTGCGGGGGGCAGGGGCGGCGGACTTCGGGTTCCGGGGGTCGCCACGGGCGGCGGCGCCAGGCGGCGCGCGCGGGGAAAGCGAGCGGTAGGCAGCACAGGACCGCCTGAACGGTCAGGGTGATCCAGAAGCCGTGCGTGATCCCGAACCAGATGACCAGCGGGGGCGTCGCCAGCAGCGCCGCGGCGCCGACAGCGAGCCCCGTCCGCCAGGCGAGGAGCTTCCGCCGACCCGGAGGAGAGTGCTGCTTGTGCCGCCAGCCGATGCTGAGCAGGCAGTAGAAGGAGACCATCGCGCAGAGCTGCGTCCACACCAGCAGCGCCTTGCCCAATGCGATGTCAAGGAGCCAGTGCAGCAGCAGTCCCATGCGGGGAGTGTCCTCCCCGCGGATTCCGCCGGCATGAGTACCCGTACTCATGGAGCGGCACGTACCGCCCGCTCCCCGACACCGCCGGCCCCGCGCCCAGATGGGTACCGGCTCCGCTCCCGGGGCCGTTCCGTGCGCGCCGCCAGTCCGCCATGATCGGCCGCAGCCCGGCGCAGCACCGACCGAGCTATCGATCTCCACGTGCGGCCAGATCAGATGCCTTCTGACCTGGCCCAGAAGAGTAGGCCGCGTGGGACTCGAACCCACAACCAACGGATTAAAAGTCTCCGAGATGGCCAGACCACCCCGTTCCGGCAACTCCCGCGACGTTCCGTCGAATGCCGGATACTGCCGCTTCCCGCTGGTCAGCGTACCGACCGGCATGCCGCCACCGCCTGCCTCGTGCCGGGTAGTTCCGGCTACTCCCGAGACGTTCGGCCGAGCAATGGCCGAGCAGAAAAGGCCCTCGCCACCTGGGGTGATGAGGGCCTGTAGAAGGTGCTGTCAGTCTATCGTCCAGGCGTGGCTGCGGCCATCTCACCTGATCGGGTGAATCGTCAGCACGGCGTGCTGCACAACCTCGTTGCGGCCATATCGTCTGTCCACCTAACAGGACAGAGGAGCAAGGAGGGCTCGTGGACCTTACTGAGGTCGAGCAGGCCGTCGAGGCTGGCAGCGGGTATGCCGCCATCTCGGTGAAGACGCTCAGAGACGCTTTCGGCGCCCAGCGCGCCAAGAGCAACGTTGTCCAGCAGATCTCCGCGGGCCTCCGGGCTGGAGGCTACGGGCACGTTCCCTTCAACATTCCAAAGCGCCAAGACCGGATGGTCCTCGTGTACCGCCTCGATGGCTCTCGGGGATCCGCCCTGCTCGCGCTCGTCGAAGCCGCGCATGGCGATGGAGAGCAGGCCAACGGGTCCGCATGGCTGCTGTCGAACATGCTGACGAACATCGACGAGTAGGGGACCTGACGCACTGCTAAGGGAGGGCAGGAGTCGAGGGGGAACGCCTCCGGGCCCGGGGCACCACCGCCGCAGCGCGCTCCGCGATATCCCGGTCCACCTGCGGCAGCAACGACGTGTAGGTGTCGGACGTCAGGGTGATCGTGGAGTGCCGCAGCGTCTCCTTGATCGCGTGGAGGTCCGCGCCGGCCGCATGCTGCACGGTCGCAGCCACGTGCCGCAGATCCCGCAGGTTGATGGGCGGCAGCCCGGCCTTGTCCGAGAGCTGCCGGAAGACGCGGCTCAGCACATCCGGGTGCACCCACTCCCCCGTCTCGGTGGTGAACACCTTCCCCGTCTCCACCCACGTGCCGCCGGCCGCACGCCTCTCCTCGCCCTGCCGGGCCCGGTGGTCGCGAAGCACCTGCACCGTGACGGAGTCCAGCGCGATCGTCGCCGCCGAGCCGTCGGTCTTCGGCTCCGTCTCGACGACCTCGCCGCCGTCCACCACCAGCTCGGCGGCCACCGTCAGCAGGCCCCGGTCGAGGTCGATGTCCGCCCAGCCCTGCCCCGCGCCCTCGCCTCGGCGCAGGCCGCGGAAGCCGATCAAGTGATAGTACGGGTAGAGGCGGTGCCCCTCGGCTACGTCCAGGAACTCGCCGAAGAGGTGCGGTGACCACACCATCACCGGCGACGGGACGATGCCTGTCTCCCGCCACCGGGCGATGTGCTCGTCCGTCCAGAGCACGGGCTTGCGCCGGCGGCCGGAGTCGAGTTCGACGTGCGCGGCCGGGTTGAAGACGATGAGCTGGCGGGCGATGGCGGCGTTGAGCGCGGCACGGAGTGTGCTGCGTATCCGCTGCCGGGTCGCCGGGCCCGTGACGCGCCGGAACGGCTTCATCTCCGCGAGCTTCGCGCGCTCCTCCGCGAGCTTCGCGCGCTCGGACGCCTTCGGGGCGCCCGGCCGGCCTCGGGTGCAGCGCGCCAGCTGCTCGCGGCGGGCGGCGTTCTCCGCGGCGATGACGTTGTTCTGCTCGGCGATGGCGTCGAACATCTCCTGCAGATGCCCGACGTTCAGCCGGTCGAGGCGCAGGTGCCCCAGGTGCGGCTTCAGGTGGTTCTCGATGTGGCCGCGGTAGCTGCCCGTGGTGGTGCCCCGGGTCTTCTTCGTCGCGATCCAGGTGTCCAGCCACTCGCCGAGCTGCATCTTGCCGTCGAGGGGCACGCCGACGCCGAGCCGGCGGGACACCTCGACCGGCTCGGGGATCGTCTTGCGGTCCCGCATGATGCCCTGGAGGAGGTCGCCGACGCGGCGCTGGGCGTCCTCGTCGTCGCCGGCGAGGTCGAGGATGGCCCGCACGCGGTCGAGGGCGGCCTGGGCGTCCTTGCTGCCGGTGAAGCCGGTGCGACGGAAGCGGCGGCGCTTGCCCTCGGCATCGGGCGGCAGCTCCTGGTGCATCTCGTAGTTGCCGTGGGACCGCTTCGACAGCTGCGGACAGCTCGCGCCGAGGCGCCGGCCGTCGTCGCCGCGGCACTCGCAGCGCTTCGTCACACCGCCACCGCGGCGGGAAGTTGCCACGACGTCACCTCTTTCGCATTGCCGTCAGAAGGGTGGAGGACCGTCGTACCGCTGAGTCCAAAGACTGCCGCCGCCGTCACCGTCGCCAGTCTCTTCCTCCGGCCGCTTAGCGATCTGCATTCCGGGGGGGAGCTTGGGCACGATTAGCCCAACCCTGGCCATTTCCTCACGTAGATCGTAGAGGTAGTACTCCAGATTTTTCGCAACCTCGCGGGCCACAGCGCTGGTGTTATCCGGTTCGCCGCCCGTTTTCTCCAGTATTTCACTCTCCCAGGCGCTGCGGTAATGCGCCCTGATGCGGTTCACGGCGTCGCGATGCCTTCGCATGATGTTGATCGCCCAACGCTCAGCCTGGTCACTGCCTTCGGGGTAGAAGGCGCTGGCAGGGCTTTCACCCGCGCGGGATAGCGGCACGCGCGCATCGGGCGGGAGGTGTTCCCCACTCCACCAGTCCAAGGCTCGGAGCGGATCAGTCTTCTTCTCTGGCAAATACTCGACTTCGCCTACATACCCAGCCGGGAATACGAGCGCCCCCGGCGGCTGCCCAAGAGCCCGAGCGATGACGAGAACCTCAGCGACAGACACGTTGACCCGCCTGCCGTTCTCGATGTTAGAAATGACGGTCCGCGGGACCGGCGCCCCGAGTTTGGCGCAAGCGTCAGATAGCTGCTGCGCACTCATGCCCGCCGCAAGCCGGTGGCGACGGATCTCCCGGGCCACCCCTGTGCCGACTCGTGCCATCCAGTCCGGTTGCTCCATGGGGACCCAAGGTACGGCACAGGTTGCGCCGTGCCAACCCGTGCCGCTACAGTCGCAGCAACCCCGAGCCTGATCGGCTCAACACTGGCAAGGAGTTGCGCCAAAATGACCCAACAGACCACCGGCCGGCGGAGGGGGCTCCCTGTCGCCGAGGCGCTGGAGCTTCCGGTGATGTTCGACGTCTGGCCCACGGTCGGTGAGGCCCTCGGCATCGGGCGCACCGCCACCTATCAGCTTGCCCGCGAGGACGCGCTGCCCATCCCGTGCATCCGGGTCGGTCGGCAGCTCCGCGCGCGGCGAAGCGACCTCCTGACCTTCCTCGGCATCCGCGAGGAGAACGGCGACGGCGCCCGGGCTGCCACCCGGACGCCGCTTGCCGAGCGCACTACCGAATCCACTGGCGAGTAGAAGCGAGCACGCTCATGCACAGCGTAAAGCCCATGTCGGCAACGGCGCCGACGAACGTAGACGACCAGCTCGAGCCCCACATCGCCACCACGTCGGCCGAGACGATCCCCTACGCCCCCGCCGTGGCCCCGGCCGCCGCCGGAGAGCCGCTGCCTGCCTGGTGGCCGACGCACCGAGTCCACCCCGCGTTCTGCCTCCCCGGCGAGCACACCGACGACGACCACCCCGACGACCGCGTCTGCTGGGGCAGCAACGGCTACGTCGACCTGGCCCTCTCGGCCCCGGTCGCCACGGGCGATGGCACGACCCGGCCCGAGTACCTGATCGTCACCCCGTCCCAGCACGTCGACGAGACGCAGCCGAAGCTGTGGCTCGGCCTCGACGAGTCGGACGTCGGACGGCACCTCACCGTCGCCGAGGCCCGGCAGCTCGCGCAGCGGCTGCTGGACGCGACCTACGAGGCCGAAGGCGCCCGCTTCGGCGGAGGGCCCGCCGCGTGAGCACCCCGTACGCCGCCGTCCGGCCGGGAGTGTCCCGCACTCCCGGCCGCCCGGCCCAGCCCCGGCGCCGCCGGCCGCGCCCGTGCAACGTCCCCACGGGCCCGCACGCGCTCAACTACGCGCGCACGTTCCCGTGCGGCCCTCGTTGCTCGACGCACAGCCCCGCCGCGGTCGCCGGGAAGCCCGAGCCGACGCCGGGCCCCGGCATCCCCGCGTACCGGACGGAGGCCCGCCCGTGAGCACCGTCCACATCGAGATCGGCACGACCGAGGCCAAGGTCCACTCCCCGTTCGAGGCGAAGGACGCGATCAAGACGCTCCCGCAGGGCTGGCGCCGGTGGGACAAGGAAGCGAAGTGCTGGATCATCCCGCACCTCGCCGTCGACGAGCTGACACGGACCCTCCAGAGCGAGGGCTTCACCGTCCGCACCTCCCGCCCGGCCGGACGGCCCAGGGGCAGGGACGGCTGGCCCCGCGCCGGCACCTTCGGCGGCTCCGGCACGTGGGCCGACGCGATGTACGCCGCGCTCGGCCTCGAACTCGCCGACAAGGCTTACCGGGCTCTCCTGCCCGTACTCCACCCCGATCGGGGCGGGGACACCGCGCACATGCAGCACCTCAACGCCGCGCGCGACAAGGCGCGGCAGCTGCAGGGCTCGGGGTGATCCGTAGGCGGCCCGCGTGCGCGCGCGGGCCGCCTGCTCACGAACACCATCAGCACGCGAGAATCGAGCCGTTCGTGAAGATCAGAACCATCGAGGAGCCGTTCGCGCTCTTCGGCCTCGGCGGCGCACCCCGAGCCTCCACGGCCAAGAAGAACAGGCCGCGGACCCCGCGCCTCGGGCTTTCGCCCGCGGCCGCGCGCCTCGTCACCACCAACTTCCCGGACCCCGAGGACCCCGAGCGCCGCCGGCGGCCGCTTCTCCTCATCGTCGACTGCCCGTTCTACAGCCACCAGCACATCCACCCCGGCGGCTACGAGGGCACGCCATGGGTGTGCATCCGCCGCTCCCGCTGCGTCGGCCAGCCCGGCGGCAGCTACTACTTCCCGGCGGTGCGCCAGTGAACGCCACCGAGACCGCGGAGGAGTTGACCGCGGACGCCGATGTCATCCGGACCTGGCTGGGCCACCTGTACGCGGACCGCCCCGGGTTCGTCAGCATCTGCTCGGACGCGGACGGCTGGGCCGGCCACCGCTTCACCACCGACGAGGCGGGCATCACCGCCGCGACCGAGTACGCCGTCAAGCTCGACCGGCGCCGTCCGAAGGGCATCTACGCGCAGACCACCACGCTCCGCGAGCGGCCCGCCGAGGGCCGCGGCGGGGAAGACCTTGCGCACGCGCTCAGCCACCTCTGGGCCGACGGCGACTTCGGCACCGTCGGGCACAAGCCCGGCCCCGACGACCTGCCCGCGCCGCCCGACGCCGAGGCGGTCGCCAAGGTCGTCACCGACTCCGGGCTGCCCGAGCCGAGCGGCTGGGCACACTCCGGCGGCGGCCTCAACCCGATCTGGATGCTCGCCGAAACGCACATCATCGGCGACGACGAAGACCGCGCCCGGATCAAGGAGCTGACGACCGGGCTGCAGGCGATCCTCGCCGCGCAGGCGTACCGCTGCGGCTGGTCGTGGGACACCGAGGTCGGCAACCTCGACCGGCTCATGAAGCTGCCCGGCAGCATCAACCGCAAGGAGGGCATCCCCCGCGCGGCCACCATCGGCCCCGGCACAGGCGACGTCCTCGACCTGAGCATGCTCCAGGGCATCGTCGCCCAGTCCGCCCCGGCCGCCCGCGCCACGCTGCAGCAGGCGGCGGAGGAGAAGCGGCAGCGTAAGGCCGCCCGGCTTGGCCGCCAGATGCCGCCGCCGCGGGCCCCGAGGACACCGCGAGAGGCGACGGGCGGCGGCCCGCTCGACGTGCTCGCCGCGATGCTCCGGTTCGGCGACGTCCTGGAGCCTGCTGGCTTCACCTACCAGGGCACCCACAGCGACGGCCGCGAGAAGTGGCTCCGCCCGACGACCAACGGCGACAGGCCGAGCAGCGACTACAGCCTCCTCTGCGACGACCACGTGGCCATCAACTGGTCCGAGCGCGCCGACCTGCCCGTCGGCGCCCAGCCGCCAGGCCGCAAGCTCACCATCCCCCGCCTGTACGCCGAGCTGAACTACGGCGGCGACGCCAGCGAAGCCGCCCGCGACATCATGCGCGCCGCAGCCGGCCACGGACGCGGGCCCGCCTCGCAGCTCCCGTACGCCGTCCTCGAAGAGGTGAGGCGCCGCTGCCACACCGACAACGGGCACCAGGGCTTCGAGGCACCGCCCCCGCCGCAAGAGCCGCCGCCCGAGTACATGGACGAGCCGCCACCCGAGGACGACCCGGGTGAGCCGGACGGCGTCCCGAAACCCGACGACGAGCCCGGCGACCGCCTGCCCGGCGTCTTCTGGCAGACCACACCCGCGCTCCTGCAGATCCGGCAGATGGCGCAGGCCCGCCGCACCTCCCCCGACGCCGTCCTCCACGCCGTCCTCGCCCGGATCGCAGCCATGGCCCACCCCAGTGTCCAGATCGACAACGGCATCCACCAGCCCGCGACCCTGGGCTGGTACTGCGGCCTGTACGGCCCGCCCGGCAGCGGCAAGGGCCAGGCCGAAAACACCGCCGAAGAACTGACCCCGTTCCCCGAAACCGACGACCTCGCGCACATCGACATCTCCACCGGACAGGGTCTGATCGCCGCCTACCTCGACCTCGAAACCGACCCCGACGGCGAGAACGGCAAGAAGAAGATCCTCGTCCAGGCCCGGAGCCGCGGCTACGCCCTCGCCACCGAAGGCAGCGTCCTCGACGCCATGGCCCAGATGGCCGCCGCCGCGACCTTGAACGGCGTGTTGTGCAAGTCCTGGATGAGCGAGCGGCAGGGCACCTCCAACGCCGATGTCGAGCGACGCCGCGTCCTGGCCAAGGGCGCCTACACACTGTCGATGTCGCTCGGCGTACAGGAAGAGCCGGCCGCGAAGCTCCTGGAGATGGGCTCCATCGGCCTCCCGCAGCGCCTCGGCTGGGCTCACGCCACTCTCGGCCCCGACACCCCGCCGGAACGGCCAGCCCGGACAGGGGCACTCATGGTCACCACCCGGGACGGCGGGGAGATCCAAGTCACCACCCGGGACGGCGGGGAGATCCAAGTCACCGCCTGGGTGGAAGGACTCCGCAACACCATCATGTCCGTGCCCGAGCACGTCACGAAGGACCTCGACGAACTCGCGCTTGAGATCTCCTTCGGCCGCGGCGCCGACGCGCCGCTGGACACGCACGAACCCCTGTGGCGCGTGAAGTGCGCCGCCCTCCTCGCCCTCCTCCACGGCCGCCGGACGGTCACGACGGAGGACTGGGACCTGGCCACCCAGATGTGGCAGACGTCCAGGAAGGTGCGCGACTGCGTCTCCAGCGCAGCGCAGCGGCGGCGGCGGGCCGAGCTGGACGCGCTCCGAGCCGAAGCCGTCCAGACGGCCGTGGAGTCGCAGTCGGCGGTCTACGAGGCGGTGCACGGCGCCCACCCGTCCGTCGTGAACGTCGCCAAGCGCGCTCACCGCTACCTGACCCGGCACGGCGGCGAGATCCCGGCGCGCGACGTCCACCGCAACACCGTGAAGAAGACGGACCGCGACAAGTTCAAGGCATCCGGGGCGACCGAGCCGCTGTGGCCCGCCGCGCTTCAGTACGGGGCCGAACAGGGCTGGCTGGCCGTGCTCGCCGACGGGGCGCTCCTGGCCGCGGGTTCGTCGGCGCCGGAGTGACCGTGATTACCCCGAGTGCTGTCGGACTGTCGGACTGTCGGACCCCGAAGGTCCGACAGCCGATCACTCTAGAAACAGACATAGTTAGACAAATTAACTCAACTCTTAATCGCGGTACGCGCGAAAGCCCAGGTCGGCCCGCTCACCTCTGTCGGACCTTTCGGGTCCGACACCAAAGGGTCCGACACCACACAGAGTCACGAAAGAGTAGGCCATGACCACCTCCGGCTTCGGCCTCGTCGTCCTGGGCGCCGTCCTCGGCGTCACCCTCGTCTTCACCGGCCTCGGCGGCATCTGGCGCCTGGTCCGCTGGCAGATGCGCCGCGAACGCGACCGTGCCACCCGCCAGGCCGCCGCCGCGGACGCCACCGCCCGCGACGCCGAACTCGCCGTCCACGCCCAGCTCGACGACATCGAGAGGACCCAGCGATGACCACCGGCGAGATCAGCATGCTGATCGCAGGCATCAGCCTCGGCACGAACGGCCTCCTGGTCGTCCAGTTCGTTCTGCAGGCCCGCGACGAGCGCCGCGAGCGCAAGGCCCTCGAAGCCGCCGCCCAGCGCGCGGAGGCCGCCGAGTCGGCGCGGGGCGACGCATGACCTGCCAGCTCTGCGAGCGCAACGAGGCCGCCGGGTACCTGTGCGCCGGCTGCACGTTGGCCACGGCCCGCACCCTCGACCGCATGCCGCGCCTGTACGACGCGCTCGCCGCGTTCCTGCAGCCCGCCGGCCGCCGCCCCGAACTCGGCCACGCACGCCCCGCCGAGGCGCCCCTGCCCGTATCCGAGCCCGTGCTGAACCTCCGCGGCCCCGGTGGCATCGCCGGCGTCCTGGAGGCCTGGCGCTCGGCGATGCAGGCCGACCGCGGATGGGGCCAGCCCGCCATCACCGGCACCGTCGAACGCCGCGTCCTGGCCGCGTCCCGCGGGCTGTCCCTGAACTTGGAGTGGGTCGCCGCGTCGTGGCCGCTCGCCGGCGCCATGGCCGAGGAGATCCGCGATCTCGAACGCGACGTGTTGTCGATCGTCGACCCGCGCGAGCCCACGCTGCGCATCGGGGAGTGCGCCGCCGTCCTGCCGGACGCCTCGGTGTGCGCCGCCGTCCTGCGCGTCCCGCCCGGCACGACGGAGGTCCGCTGCCGGTGGTGCGGCACCCCGTATCCGCCGAGCACGTGGCTCGCGCTCAAGACCGGCGACTGGGAGGAGGCGGACGGCGGTGAACGCCCGGCGGACACCGCCGAGTTGAGGCGCTGAAACCCTTACGAACCATCTGATCTTGTGCCAAGCTAGCCCGTACAACATCAAATAGAACGGCCCCCGGCCGGGACGCCAATCCCAACCGAGGGCCTGACCGAACACCTTGATACGAGCAAGGAGTCGGCTGTGACCGATCATTTCCCGCGTTCCGACGCGTCCGCAAGCCCCGACGGCCCCACCCCGCCGTGCGCCCCCTGCGGGGCCCGGAAGCCCGGCTGGGAACACGGCCCCGCCATCGGCAGTCACCGCATCCCCTGCACCCTGGCCGCCGGGCACGACGGCGACCACCGCGACGGCCTCGGCCAGACCTGGCCCCCCAGCCACATGCCGCCGCTCGACACCGCCCGCCAGGTCGCCCGGCGCATCCTCGCCCACTACCGGGGCATCAACCCGCACGACTCCCGCGCCGTCGTCGAAGCGTTCGCGGCCACCACCGCCGCCCTCGCCACCCTCCTCGACGCCCTCGACGGGGAGCTGCCGTGATGAGCGACCAGGCCCGCGGCGCCCAGTTCTGGCTCGCCGCCATCGCCGCCGTCTTCACGGCGCTCCTCACCTTGTGCGCCTTCTGGCTCAGCTACGCGCACCTCGCGTTCGTCGCCCGAGGTCACGGCCTCGGCTCCGACCACATCCGCGCCTGGGCCTGGCCCGCGTGCTTGGACTGCTTCATCGTCGTCGGCGAAGCGCTCATCCTCCGCGCCAGCCTCGCCCGCAGAATCGACTGGTGGGCCATCGGCCTCACCGTCGCTGGCGCCGGCGGCTCCATCGCGCTGAACGTCGCCGGCGTCGGCTCCGACGCCGCCCCGCTCGACTACGTGGTGGCCGCGGTGCCGCCGGTGGCCGCGCTGCTCGCGTTCGGCGCGCTGATGAACCAGGTCTACCGCTACCTCGCCGCCCGCCAGGCCCCGCCCACAGACCTCCCCGAAGGAGGTCAGTCGCAGAACACCGGCGAGACGGCCGAGGACACCCCGGAAGACGAGCAGCACGCCGAGGACGCCGTGCCCGCCGAGCCGCGTCTCATGACGTCCTCGGAGGTCGCCGAGCGGTACGGCGTCGACCCCTCCACCGTCCGCGGCTGGGTCGCCAAGGGACGCCTCCAGCCCGCCGACCGGGACGCCAGGGGACGCAACCTGTTCGACCCGTCCCGGCTCCCCGAGGCGGTGTCCTGATGAAGACCGCGTTCCTCCTCGGCGCGTTCCTCGGGCTGCTCCTCGTCTACCCGGACACCCTCGGCGCGCCCATCGCGACCGCGGCCCTGCAGCTGCTCGCGCAGCCGTTCGTCGTCGCGTTCCTCGTCGGCGTCCTCGCCCGTCCCGCGCTCACCCGGCGCCTGCGGAGGTGGACGCCGTGAGCGACCGCCTCCCGAAGCGCTACCAGTTCGACAACACCCGGCCGGTGCCGCGCGAGCCCGCGCCACTGCCCGAGCAGAGGCAGGTGTCTGAAATTCAGACACCTGCCCAGCCCCCGCAGGTCGTGCACATCCACCAGGCGCCGCCGGACCGCACCGCCCAGCGGCTCGCGCTCGGCGCCGGCATGGGCGGCGGCGCCGTCGCCGCGGGCGTGTTCCTGGGCCCGCTGTTGGTCGCCACGCTCACGAGCCTCGCCATCAGCCTCGCCGTGCTCGCGCTGACCGTCGCCGTCATCGCGTGGGCCATTGTCAACGTCGTCGGCGCCGTCTCCGGCGGCCGAAAGGGAGGCCGCCGTGGCTGAACAGCACACCCGACTCATCAAGGTCGCCCCCGGCGGCCAAGCCGACGTCTACCACCTGGAGAACGACCCCGACCCCACCCCCGTCGACCGCCCCGACACCGCCGCCCACGCCGGCTCCTGGGCCGAGCAGAAGCGGGCCTACCTCGCCGACGCCCCGCCCGTCGTCCCCGCCTGGCTCCGCAGCGCCGAGCAGCTCCGCAACGCGCTGCGCTGGGGCGCCACCTACCAAGCTCACCGCGCCGGCTTCCACCTCGTGCGCCTGCCCGTCTACCTCCTGCGGCTGTGGCGCCGCGCACCCCGCGGCGCCGCCCGCCTCACCGCGCGCTGGGCACGGTGGGTCGCCGACACCGAAGCCCGCCCCGTCGAGACCAAAGCCGCCACCACCGCCGACGTCGACGCGTGGCTGCAGCTCTCGCGCGAGCACTCCCGCCGCGTCCGGCCGCGCCGCATCCTCACCCTCGTCATCGCCGTACCCACCGGCCTGACCGCGCTCGTCTTCGGCCTCCTCGCCCCCGGGTGGATGCTCGCCACCGCCGGCGCCGCCGCGGCGGCGCTCCTCGGGCTCGCCGGCGGCACCCAGGACCGGCCCCTGATCACCCACTACGTCGCCGTCGACACCCTCAAGGCCCTCACCTCCACCGAGGTGTTCCGCGCCCTGGAGGCCATCGGCATCACCCCGCGCAAGGGCCAGGAAGGCAGCCGCTTCGCCGCCGAAGTCCAGCGCGACGGGCCCGGCTGGCGCGCCGAGGTCGACCTGCCGGGCGGCATCAAGGCGTCCGCGGTGCTGGAGAAGCGGGAGGAACTGGCCGCCGCGATGCGCCGCCCGATCTCCACCGTGTGGCCCGAAGGCGACCGCGCCGCCCACCCCGGGCGCCTGGTGCTGTGGGTCGCTCAGCAGGACCCCGCCAAGGCCCCCCGCCGCCTGTGGCCCCTCATGCACAAGGGCGCAGCCGACGTGTTCGAGGCCCTGCCGTTCGGGTTCGACCCGCGCGGCAACCTCGTCACCATCCGCCTGATGTACTCCAACCTCCTCGTCGGCGGCATCCCCGGCTCCGGCAAGACGTCCTGCGCCCTGGCGATCCTCCTCGGCGTCGCCCTCGACCCCACGGCCCAGATGCGGATCTACGAGCTGAAGGGCTCCGGCGACCTCGACGCCGTCAAGCCCATCGCGCACGTCTACATCTCCGGCGACGACGACGAGGACATGGCCGCCGCCGTCGCCGGCCTGCGCACCGCCATCGCCGAACAGCAACGCCGCGCCAAGTTCGTCAAGAGCCTGCCCGCGTCGGAGGTGCCCGACGGGCGGCGCATCACCCGCGAACTCGTCGACCGCTACCCCGAGCAGAACCTCGGGCCCATCGTCATCGTCATCGATGAGGCGCAGGAGCTGTTCACCCACCCCGAGTACAAGGACACCGCCGAAGCGCTGTGCACCAAGGCCGCGAAGAAGTTCCGGGCATACGGCATGATCCTGATCCTGCTCACCCAGAACCCCGACGCCCCGTCCCTGCCCACCGGCGTGTCCGCCCAGTTCGGCACCCGCCTGTGCCTGGCCGTCATGGAGTGGCGGGCGAACAACAACGTGCTCGGTACCGGCGCCCACGACCGCGGCCTGCGCGCCACCGACATCAGCGTCGACGAGCAGGGCACCGGCATCCTCGCCCGCGGCCGCGAAGGCTCCACCGTCCGCGCCGCGTTCATCAAGCAGACCGAAGCCGAGAAGGTCGGCGCGCGGGCCCTGGCGATGCGCACGGCCGCCGGCACCCTCACCGGGGAGGCCGCCGGCCAGACCGTCGAGGACATCGACACCGAAACGGTCGTCGACCACCTCCAAGCGATCTGGCCCGACCGCGCCGACGCCGTCCACTCCCACCGCCTGGTCCCCGCGCTCGCCGCGCACCGGCCGGACCTGTACGGGCCGTGGATGGACGAGGACGACGCCGCCGCCCGCTCAACCGCCCTGTCGGCCGCGCTGAAGCCCCACAAGGTGCCCACGCGGCAGCTGACCATCCGGGAGTGCTGCGGCGGCGCCAAAGGCGTCAGGTACGCCGACCTGCCCACCTCAGACGGCGCCGACGAAGCCCCGTAGCGGGCCCACAGAGCCGGTTTCGGGAAGGCGATCCGGTATCGCCTCACCCGAAACCGGTTTCGCCCCCGATATCGGCCCCATCCCGCATCTGGCCTGCGCTGATATCGGGTTTCGGGCCCACGCGGCAGCAGCCGCCAACGGGCCCCACAGTGCCTTCCCGGAGACACCCCGGCGGCCGAACCCACCCCCGTCACAGGCCATCCGGCCCATGCCCAGCACGCCCACGCCGCCGCTACCCTCACGCGCGCACCCACACAGGGGGAGACCATGAAAATCCGCACCCTCGCCGCCGCTGCAGCCGTCGCCCTACCGCTGACCGCCTCCGCAGCCCCCGGCACCAACGCGGCACCCCCACCTGTGTACACCGTCACCAACCACGCCCAGGACGCCGTCACCGGCACCGCCGACCTCGTCATGCCCGACGCCACACCCAGAACGGCGCAGGCCGCCATCGAGGACTTCGCCGCCGGCCTCGACGACGGGCAAGAGCTGTACTACGTCAAGGTCGTCCGCAGCACCGACGCCAGCCGGTACGTCTGCCGCGCGCGCTGGTACGCCGACGCCCGAGCCTTCGCCGACTACGGCCGCGCCAACAAGCCCGACGCCTGGCCGGCGCTCGAAACCAACTGCCCGTGACGTGAAAACGCACGAACCGAGACCACGCCGGAGGCCAGGCCAGGCAGGATGAGGCCACGCTTGTGAAGGGAGCGGCACGTGAGCGTCCTGGAGTTCATATCGTCCCTGAAGTGGCCCATCACGGTCCTCTTGCTCGCGACAGCCGGTTACGTGATCGTCAAGCGGGACACCAGGCTGAGGGCGTTCCTCAAGTACGTGATCTCCAACCACGACATGCGGATGAGCGCACTGGGCATGGACATGGAACTCACGAGAGCCGAGAGCGCAGCAGAGAGCGCAGCCGAAATCGCGGCGCAGCCTGATCACCAACTCGATGCGATCGCCAACGAAGGAGGGTTCACAGTAGGCCCGGAAGGCCACAGGGTCGCCTTTGAGTCCCCGAACACCAGGGAGCTGCGCAGGGAGGCGATTGAGGAAGTGATGCGGGAGTCCGCGGAATGGGGCTGGCATCTCTCCCGGATGGGGTTCAAGAGGCCGCCAATCCCCGAGATCCTGTGGACTGAGGATGGGAAGCCGCGCATCACATACGGGCGCTCAGAGCATCCCACGGACACGGAGAAGCAGCTCATGAACCGCCTACACGAGTGGCAAGCGCGGAGGCGAGTCCAGGGCGAGTAGCGCACCATGGACACATGGCGCCTCAGCCCCTCCTCGTCGACACCCAAGCCGCCCAGCTCGCCACCGGCGTGCCCGCCGGCACCCTGCGTGTCTGGCTCCACCGCGGACGCCTCACCCGACACGGCCACGACCGCCAGGGCCGCGCCCTCGTCGACCTCAACGAGGTCCGGCAGTTCGCACACCCCGCAGCAGCTTGACCACCCTCACCACCTGCTGTAACACTCGGGGCAGACCAGCCTGCCCGAAAACGGGCAGACACAGACGCCGAAAGGCCCTGATTCCACGACGATCAGGGCCTTCGCTGTGCCACGATGCACCCTCCAACACGCCATCCCTGGGGGGACCATGCGCATCCGTACCGGCATCCTCGCCGCCTCCACCGCCGTACTCCTCACCCTCACCGCCTGCGGCAGCGACGACGAAGGCGACGCAGGCGACGGCGCCACCCAGGCCGGCGAAGCCGCGCTCCGCAAGGCCGTGCAGGACCGCATGGACGCCGTCAACGACGGCAACGTCGACGCAATCCAGGAGCTGACCTCCACCCGCTGCCGGGAGAAGACCAGCAAGCAGGAACTCACCAAGACCATCGATCTCACCAACACCCTCTACGGCGACATCGAACTGAAGTCCCTGGACATCCTGGAGATCAACGAAGACAGCGCCGTCGTCAAGGGCACCACCGGCATCGAGGCTCTCGACAAGCCCCAGCCCGGCGACGACGAAGGCGCCCGCTGGGCGCTCGAAGACGGCCACTGGCGAACCGACGACTGCTGACGCCGAGAGCCGCCGAGCAGACACCCGGGGGCACGGCACACGAGGAACCACATGGCCGACCGCTCCGAGCTGACCAGCTACGAGTACCGCAAGCTCCGCGCCCGCGTCCTCGCCGAGTCCGACGTGTGCATCGTGTGCGGCCACGGAGCCGCCGACACCGTCGACCACATCGTGCCCGTCACCAAGGGCGGCGCCCGCCTCGACCCCGACAACCTCGCCCCCATCCACGGCGTGCACGGCTGCCCCGTCTGCCTGCGCAAGTGCAACTCGGAGAAGAGCGACAAGCCGCTCGCCGCAGTCACCCAGCTCGTCACCTCCGTCGACTGGTTCGCCGGACCGTGAGATCAGGAGCAGCCATGACCATGACCATCAGCGTCACGACAGAGCAGTGGACCAAGAGGCACGAGCTGCACCTCTTCCGGCAGGCCGAGCAACGCCCCTCCTCGGCCGGATGGACCGAGTGCCAGGGCACCGGGCTCGTCCACCTCGTGTGCAACTGCGGCTACAGCAGCGGCTGGATCGCGAGCGACGACATGCCCTCCGTGGAGCAGCTCATGGCTGATCACGGCAAGGCGTTCCGCTCGATCGTCGCCGGTTTTTGATCACCGAGCCGTCTCCACCCCGCGCCCACCTTTCTTTTTTCTCCCCCCGCAGCCAATCACGGCTGTTGATCATGAAAGGGGGCGGCTGTGGGGCCCGTCGAGAAGGCCGTCCGCGACGACGTCGAGCAGCTGGGCGACCTGGTGGGCGTGGAGCCGTCGCTGTCGGAGATGGCGTACCGGCTGGCGGCCGAGATCGACGCCGGCGGCGGTGAGGACGGCAAGCAACTCCCGCAGCTGAACCGCGAGCTACGGCAGACGCTGGCGCAGCTGCTGGAGGCGAGGGCTCCCGAGGATGACGATGACGACCTCGGAGACCTGGCAGACCCCGGCTGAACTGGCCGAGCAGCTGCGCGAGCTGTACGGCCTGACCTGCCCGCCGTTGTGGGGGCCGCCGCGGCGGCTGGCCTTCCCCACGCTGGGGCCGAAGTGCTGCACGGTGATGCAACGGCTCGGGTACGAGCCGATGCCGTGGCAGCGGTACGTGTACGACGTCGCCCTGGAGATCGACCCCGAGACCGGGCTGTTCGCGTATCGCGAGGTGGGGCTGTCGATCTCGCGGCAGCAGGGCAAGACGCAGGAGATCTTGGGTGCGATGGTGCACCGCATCGCGGCCTGGCGGCGGCAGCGGGCGGTGTACGCGGCGCAGACCCGGGGCATGGCGCGGCAGCGGTGGGAGGACGAGTTCCTCGAGACGCTGGACGCCTCGAGCCTGGCGGGGAAGTACCGGACGCGGAAGACAAACGGCAACGAGGCGATCATCTGGTCGCGGACCCGCAGCCTGCTGGGCATCACCGCGAACACCGAGAAGGCCGGGCACGGCCCGCCGCTGGACCTCGGGGTGATCGACGAGGCGTTTGCGCATGAGGATGACCGGCTGGAGCAGGCATTCTCCCCGGCGATGCTGACCCGGGCCATGGCGCAGCTGTGGTGGGCGTCCGCCGGCGGCACGGACAAGTCCGTGTGGCTGAACCGCAAGCGCAAGACCGGCCGGGGACTGGTGGAGCGGCTGTGGGAGACCGGTGTGCACCCGCGGACGGCGTACTTCGAGTGGTACGCCCCGGAGGATCTGCCGCGGGATGACCCGGCGACGTGGCGGGCCTGCCTGCCGGCGCTGGGCTACACGGTCACCGAGGACACGATCCGCGCGGAGCTGGAGAAGCTGGATCCGGCGGAGTTCGACCGTGCCTATCTGAACCGCACCCGTAAGCAGGCGCCGCCGACGGACCCGAACGTGCCCAAGGCGAAGTGGCCCGCGCTGGTCGACGCGAAGAGCCGGCCGACGCGGGACGTGGCGTTCGCCATCGACGTGTCGCAGGACCGCGCCAGCACATCGATCGCCGCGTCGTCACTGCGCGCCGACGGCCGAGTACACCTCGAAGTCGTTGCGCGGCGGCCGGGCACGGACTGGGTGGTACCGGCGGTGGTGAAGCTGCGGCGGCTGTGGAATCCCGTCGCCGTGGCGGTGGCCGGCGCCGGCGCCCCGGCCGGGTCGCTGATCGACGACCTGGTTGCCGCCGGGATCGATGTGCCGGTGGACAAGGAACATCCCCAGCGCGGGGAGCTGGCGGTGATGCGCACCGGCGACATCGTCGAGGCGTGCGGCCAGCTGGCCGACGCGATGAACCAGGGCACTGCCGTGCACACCGACCAGGTGTCGCTCACCGCGGCTGTGAACGGCGCCCGTACCCGGCGGGTGGGGGACGCCTGGACGCTGGACCGCACGAACTCGCTGGTCGACATCAGCCCGCTGTGCGCGGCGACGTTCGCCCGCTGGGCGCTGCTGATCCGCGGCCCGCTCGTCGAGGACGACTACGACATCGCCGACTCGTTCGGGTGAGGGGGCGGCATGGGCGTGTGGTCGAAGCTGCGGGGCGCGTTCACCCGCGACGCGCAGATCACGACTGCGGAGGATCTGCTGGCGCAGGCCCGCGAGCGGCGCACCGGTACCGGGTCGGTGCACGTGACGAACGAGACGGCGCTGCGGCACTCCGCGGTGTGGGCGTGCCTGCGGCTGCGGGCGGACCTGGTCAGCTCGATGCCGGTGGACGTCTACCGGCGCGTTTCCGGGGTGCAGGTGGAGGTGCCCAAGCCGCCGGTGCTGGTCTCCCCGGGCGGCATGGAGATGAGCATGCGGCAGTGGCTGTATGCCACGCAGTTCGACCTGGACCGGGCTGGGAACGCCTTCGGCATCACCACCGAACGCTCCGGCGTCATCGGCCCGGACGGGCGGGGCCTGCCGGCGCGGATCGACTTGGTGACGCTGTCGGACGTGACCGTCCGCGCGACCGGTTCGCAGATCACCGAGGTCCGGGTGGCGGGCAAGGTCTATGACCCGGCGGACATCTGGCACGAACGGCAGTACACCGTCGCCGGGCTGCCGCTGGGGCTGTCGCCGGTGGCGTATGCGGCGTGGACGATCGAGGAGGGCCTGAACGCGCAGCAGTTCGCGCGGGACTGGTTCGCTGGCGGCGCGATCCCGATCGCCGAGCTGAAGAACACCGCCAAGACGATCGACAAGGCACAGGCGAAGATCGCGAAGGATCAGTTCAAGGCGTCGGTTGCCAACGGTGATCTGTTCGTCCACGGCAACGACTGGGAGTACAAGCCGATCCAGTCCGCGGCGCAGCAGTCCGCGTTCATCGAAGCGCGCGAGTTCGGGCTCGCCGACGTCGCCCGGTTCTTCGGCTGCCCGGCCGACCTGATCGACGCGGCTTCCTCCGGCGGCGGCAGCATCACCTACGCCAACATCACCCAGCGCAACCTGCAGTTCCTCATCATGAACCTGGGGCCGGCCGTCGGCCGCCGCGAGGATGCGTTCAGCCGGGGCCTGGTCTCCGGGCCGCGGTACGTCAAGCTCAACAGCGACGCGCTGCTGCGCATGGACCCGGCCACCCGCGCCCAGGTGCTCAAGACGCAGATCGACTCCCGCACCCTGGCGCCTTCGGAAGCGCGTGCGCTGGAGGAGAAGCCGCCGCTCACCGACGAGCAGTACGCCGAGTTCGACCGGCTGTTCGGCAGCCCGCGCACCACACCCACGACCGCCGCCGCTTCGGGAGATTCCTCATGACGACTCGCGATGCCGCCGCGGCGGCCCGCGCCCAGCACGTCCGCCAGCGCGCCGACCGGCCCTCGCAGCGCCGCTGCGCCGAGCCCGCCGGCGCCCGCGCCGCCGTCCGCGCCGCCCTGTCCGGCGTCGAGGTCCGCGACACCGGCGACGGCGAGGGCGGGCTGCTGGAGTTCACCGGCCACGCCAGCGTGTACGAGCAGGGCTACGAGATGTGGGACTTCTACGGCCCGTACACCGAGGTCGTCTCGGCCGGCGCCGGCTCGGAGTCCCTGGCGCGCGGCGACCTCGACGTGCCGCTGGTCCTCGGACACGACCAGCTGCGCCGCCTGGCGCGCACCACCACCGGCACGCTGTTCCTCAACGAGGATGACACCGGGCTGTCGGTGCGTGCCCCGGCGCTGGACCCGGGCGACCATGACGTGGCGTACATCGCGCCGAAGCTGCGCGCCGGGCTGGTCGACGAGATGTCGTTCGCGTTCCGTATCGAGGCCGGCCAATGGTCGCCGGACTACACGGAGTACCGGATCACCCGCTACGACATCCACCGCGGCGACGTCGCGATCGTCGGCTACGGCGCCAACCCGCACACCGGCGCCGGCCTGAGCCGTGAGCCCGCCGCGAAGCCCTCGCGGGCGCGGGCGCTGCTGGAGATCGCGCTGGCCCGCTGAACCTCTGATCTTCCCGCCGCCCGGCGGGAGTACTGCCCTGCGCTCTGCGCGCACGAGCCCACCCGGCGCCGCTGCCTCGGGTGGCCGTCTGACCTGGACCGGGGCGTCACGGAATCCCATCTCACAGAGGAGAGATCGAGCCATGACGCTCGAAGAGCTGATCGCGCAGGCGCGCCAGGCGCTGACCGCCGCGATCTCCGCCCGCCAGCAGGAGCAGGACGCCCTGCTGGCGCTGCGCTCCGACCCGGAGCTGACCGAGGAGGCCGTCGCCGCGCGCGTCGAGACCCGCGACGCCGCCGACGCCGAGGTCACCCGCCGCCAGGAAGCCCTCGACGGCCTGCTCGCCGAGCAGGCCCGCGAGGAGGAGATCGCCGCCCTGCAGCAGCGCACCACGCCGACCGGCGTCCCGCGGCCGGCCCACGACCGGGTTGCCCGCGTCGGCGCCGAGGAGCGCACCTACCGGCCGGACCTCGACCGCCGCGGCGCGCGGTTCCAGCAGGACGTGCTCAGCGCGTTCCTGGGCGACTACGAGGCCCGGGACCGGCTGTCGCGGCACATGGCCGAGGAGCGCACCGAGCGCGGCCAGCAGCTGCGCGCGGTGGGCACCGGCGCGTTCGCCGGCCTGGTCATCCCGCAGTACCTGACCGACATGTACGCGCCGCTGGCGCGGACGAACCGGCCGTTCGCCGACGCCTGCCGCATGCACACCCTGCCCGCGCAGGGCATGACGGTGGAGATCTCGCGGGTCACCACCGGCACGGACGTCGACAACCAGTCGGCGGAGAACGACGCGGCGGCCGAGCAGGACATGGACGACACGCAGCTGTCCGTCCCCGTGCGTACCGCCGCGGGGCAGCAGACCGCCTCCCGGCAGTCCGTCGAGCGCGGCGCCGGCGTCGAGAACGTCATCCTCGACGACCTGTTCCGCGCCTACGGCAGCCGCCTGGACACCACCATGCTCAACGTGGCGACGGTCGGGCTGTCGGCCGCGGCGACGGCGGTGACGTACACCGATGCCGACCCGACGACCGCCGAGCTGTACCCGAAGGTGATCGAGGGCCTGTCCGGTGTGGAGGCCGCGCTGCTGGACCAGGCGTCCGGCGACAACCTCGCGGTGATGCACTCGCGGCGCTGGTACTGGATGCAGAACGCCATGGGCACCAGCTACCCGCTGATCACCCAGCCCGGGGTGGTCGCGCAGACCCTCGGCGCGAACTACGCCGAGGCATACGGCCGCGGCGTGCGCGGCATCCTGCCCAACGGCACCCCGGTGATCGTCGACAACAACATCGCGGTGAACCTCGGCGCCGGCACCAACGAGGACGAGATCTACCTGGTGGACCGGCAGGAGTGCCACCTGTGGGAGGACCCCGACGCCCCGGTCTACATCCGCGCCGAGCAGCCCAAGGCCGCGAACCTCGGGATCCTGCTGGTCGTCTACGGCTACTACGCCTTCACGTTCCAGCGGCAGCCGCACGCCCGCAAGATCAGCGGCACCGGCCTGGTCACCCCGACCTTCACCGGCAACTGACCGACCCCGTCCACGCAGGGCCCGCACCCATCCGCCCGGGTGCGGGCCCTGCACGGTGAACCCACCTCTCCCCGGGAGCGGAGCATGACCGAAGACCCGATGATCGCCGCCCTGCTGCGGGAACGCGCCGGATACGTGCAACGGGGCCTCGACGCGCGGACGGCCGCGGTCGACGAGCAGCTGCGGCTACGCGGGCACGAGCCGCCAGCCTCCCCGCAGGACCCGCAGGACCCGCAGGACCCGCCGGAGTCGCCGGAGCCGCCGGCTGCTGCGGGCGATGAGGCCGCGCCGCGCAAGGCGAAGCCGCGGGCCCGCCGGGCGCCGCGCGCCGAGAAGACCTGACGCCGTGGCGAACGAGTACGGCACGCTGGCCGAGCTGAAGCTGCGCCTGAGTGTCGAGACCAGCGACACCAGCCGCGACACGCTGCTGAGCAGCGCGCTGGCGGCGGCGTCACGGTCGATCGACAAGACGACCGGCCGCCGCTTCTGGCTCGACCCCGCCCCCGTTCAGCGCACGTTCCGTGTGCACGGCCGCGTCGCCCGCGAGGCGGACGGCGACCTGCTCCTGGTCGACGACATCGGCGATACCGCGGGCATGGTCGTGGAGCGCGGCGGCGGCACGACGTGGTCGGCCGTGGCCGGCTACGAGACGGCCCCCGAGAACGCCCTCGCCGACGGGCTGCCGCTGACCGGGCTGCGGCTGCTGTACGGCTCCTGGGGCGCGGGCACGGCCCGCGTGCGCGTCACGGCCCGTTTCGGCTGGCCGGAGGTGCCCGACGACATCACCGAGGCGACGCTGATCCAGGCTGCGCGCCTGTACCGCCGCAAGGACAGCCCCGAGGGGGTCATGGGCTCCGCCGAGTGGGGCGTGGTGCGCCTGTCGCGCCGTGACCCGGACGTGTGGGCGCTGATCGAACCGTTCGTCCTGCCCGGCTTCGCATAGAAAGGAGCGGCACGTGAGGATCCGCATGCTGGTGCAGATGCCGCCCGGCGCCCGCCGCAACGGCCAGCCGTGGCCCGCCAAGGGCAAGACCACCGACCTGCCGACCGCTGATGCCGCGCACCTGGTGGCGGCCGGCGTCGCCGAAGAGGTCAGCGGCAAGTCCCGGCGGCCGGCGCGGGACGAGGTGCAGTGACGTGCAGGTCTCCGCTATCCGTACCGCGCTGGCAGACGCCGCCCGCGCGGTGGTCCTGCCCGAGGGGATCGGGAAGCTGACCGCCACCGGCTATGTGCCCGACGCCGTCACGGCGCCGCACTTCTTCGTCGGCGAGTACACCCAGAGCTTCGACCGGGCGATGCGCCGGGCGCTGGACGAGCTGGAGTTCACCTGCCGCGTGCTGGTCTCCCGCGCCGACGACGCCGCCGGCCAGCGCACCCTCGACTCCATGCTGTCCGGCTCCGGCCCGGCCAGCCTCAAACAGGCCATCGAGGCGGCCCGCGGCGCCCCCGGCGAGTACGCCCTGGGCGGCCTGGCGCACGACCTGCACGTCATGCGCGTGCAGGGCTACCGCTGGTTCGAACACAACGGCACCGACTTCATCGGCGCCGAACTCGTCATCAAGGTCATCGGGGAGGGCTGAAGATGGGCAAGCAGATCCTGACCGACGTCAGGTTGTTCGCCGTCGCCGCGGACCTGTCCGGCCACTCCAACAAGGTCGAGGTCTCTGCGGAGTTCGAGGACAAGGACGCCACGAACTACCGCTCGCAGGGGTGGAAAGAGGTCATGCCCGGCCTCGCCTCCGCTGAGATCACCGGCGAGGGGCAGTGGGAGGCCGGCGACCCCAGCCTGGTCGACGACGCCTCATGGGCGCAGCTCGGCGGCGTCGGGCCGTGGACGGTATGCCCCGGCGAGGCGAGCGTGGGCGCGCTGGCGTACTTCACCCGCGCGCTGCGCTCCGAGTACAAGCAGGGCGAGGCCGTGGGCGAGATCGCGCCCTGGTCGGGCATGGCGAAGTCGTCGTGGCCGCTGGTGCGCGGGCAGATCATGCACCCGCCCGGCACGCCCCGCACGGCCACCGGCACCGGCACCGCCGTGGAGGCCGGCGCCGTTGCCGCGGGCAAGCGGCTGTACGCGGCGCTGCACGTGCTGTCGGCGGCAGGCACCACCCCGTCGATCACCGTGCACGTGGAGTCCGACAGCGCCTCCGACTTCGCCGCCCCCACGACGCAGCTGACGTTCGCCGCCGCGACCGCGCCCAGCGGGCAGGCGCTGCGCACCTCCGGTACCGCCATCACGGACACCTGGTGGCGTCTGGGCTGGACGGTCACCGGCACCACACCCAGCTTCCTGTTCGCCGCCGCCCTCGGCATCGCCTGATCGGAGAAGATCCCCATGCCCAAGATGGTTCTGCTCGCCCAGTACCTGTCCCTGAACGGCACCGACCTGTCCGAGTACACCAAGAAGGCCGAGCTGGCCGTCGAGGTCGAGGACAAGGACGTGACGACCTACACCTCCCTGGGCTGGAAGGAGGTCCTCGGCGGGCTGAAGTCCGGTGAGCTGGGCATCGACTTCCTCCAGGACTTCGCCGCCACCGAACTCGACTCGGTCATGTGGCCGCTCCTGGGCACGGTCGTGCCGTTCGCGATCCGCCCCGACCAGGGCGTGGTCGGCACCTCCAACCCGGAGTACACCGGGAACATCCTGGTCAAGGAGTGGAAGCCCATCGAGGGGTCGGTGGGCGACGAGGCATCGGTGGGCGTGAGCTTCCCGACCTCCGGCGCCGTGGCCCGGGCCACGTCCTGATGCCCGGCGGCCCGCCGTTCGAGCTCCACGCGTCCGTCGAGGGCCTGGAGGCCCTGGTGCGTGCGCTGCGCGCGGAGGAGGACGGCAAGGAGCTGCGCCGCGAGCTGGCGAAGAACTTGCGCGAGGAGCTGAAGCCGGCGGCGGTCCTGGCGAAGTCCGGGATCATGTCGATGAGCAGCGCCGGCCCCGGAGCGTCCCCGCCGCTGCGCTCGTCGATCGCGCGGAAGATCCGGCCCGAGGTCAAGCTCGGCGGCCGGTGGTCCGGCGCCCGCATCAAGGCGTTCAAGACACCCGGGGTGCGCGGCTTCGCCAACGCCCCCAAGCGCACGAACCGGCCGTCGGGCTGGCGCCATCCGGTGTTCGGCACGGACACGTGGGTGACGCAGCACGGCAAGGACCAGTGGTTCGACCGCGCCCTGGAAGGCCGCCAGGCCCAGTACCGGGCCGCCGTGCACAACGCGATGGAAGCCATGGCCGAGCGCATCGCCGCCCGGGCCCGATGAAGGAACAACCCATGCAGGAGTCTGTCGGCGCCGGCAAGCCACCACTGCAAGCCGGACCGCCGAAGGAATCCCCGCCCGCGCCGCCGAGGCCGTGTTGCTGCGGCTCATCACGGCAGACCTGAACGGAGAACCGCACGTGTACCTGGTGTACCAGCCGGAGGGCTCGGACGAGCCGCAGCGTTTCAAGTACCTGCCGAACAAGCTGATGGCCGCCGACCGGGAGCTGCTGGAGCGCAAGACCGGCCGCAACTACCGGCAGTTCACCGCGGACGTCGCGGACGGCAACAGCCTGTGCCGTCGCGCGCTGCTGTTCATGTTCCTGCGCCGCGATCACCGCGGGCTGTCGTTCGATGACGTCGATTTCGCGTGGGACGAGCTGACGCTGGAGTACTCCCGGGGGGAGCTGCAGCGGATGCGCGCGGAGGTCGAGGCGAACGCGCCGGCCGACGCCCGCGCCGCGGCGCTGGAGAAGATCGACGAGCAGATCGCCGAAGCCTACGACGAGGAGTCGGAGGGAAAAGCGAGTCTGCCGATCGCCGAATGAGGCAGCTCGGCAACGCCGCCCACCTGCTGGGGATCGTCGGGCGGACGTGGGACACGCTCACCGTCGAGGAGACCGACGCCTACCTGGACTGGCTCGACGCCTACGCCGAAGCACAGGCCGAGGCGGAAGCGGAGATGAAGAGGGGGCGGTGAACCGTGGCGGACACGTCGCTGGTGTTCAACCTGGTCGCACGCGACCGCGCCTCGCAGGCCATCTCCTCCGCCGGCGAGAAGGTGTCGACCGCGGCCAACGTCGTGGGCGCCGGCGCCGCCGCGGCGATGGGTGTGGGGCTGACCGCGGCGCTGGATGTGTCCGCGGCGAACGACAAGCTGGCCGCCCAGCTCGGCGTCGGTCCCAAGGAGGCCGCCGAGCTGTCCAAGGTCAGCGCCAGCGTCTACCAACAGGCGTGGGGCGACTCGACGGAGACGGTGAACACCGCCATCCGCGGCGTGTACCAGAACATCGGCGACACCTCGACCGCGGAGGGCGGGCTGGAGGGCGTCACCATCAAGGCCCTGGCCCTGGCGGAGACGTTCGACCAGGACGTGTCCATGGCCACCGCCGCAGTCGGCCAGATGATCAAGACCGGTCTTGCCGCGGACGCCGACGAGGCGTTCGACATCATCACCGCCGGAATGCAGAAGGGCGTCAACAAGTCGGACGACTTCTTGGAGACCCTGAACGAGTACGGTACTCAGTTCCGTGACCTGGGGCTGAGCGGGCAGCAAGCGACCGGCATCCTCCAGCAGGGCCTGCAGGCCGGGGCCCGCGACGCGGACCTGGTCGCCGACTCGATGAAGGAACTGAACATCCGTGTGCAGTCCGGCGACGCCGCGGAAGGGCTGAAGGCGCTCGGGCTCAACGCCGACGAGATGGCCGGCGCGTTCGCCAAGGGCGGCCCGAAGGCCACGAACGCTCTGGACGAGATCACCGACCGGCTGCGGGCGGTGAAGGACCCCACCGAGCGGTACGCCCTGGCGCAGCAGCTCCTCGGCACCCAGTCCGAGGACCTGTCGAAGGCGCTGTTCGCCATCGACCCGTCCAAGGCGGTCGATTCCCTCGGCAAGGTCGAGGGCGCCGCCGACCGGATGGCGAAGACCGTCGGCGACAACCCGGCCGCGGCCCTGGAGTCGTTCAAGCGCAAGGCCACCGCCGAACTGGCGGAGGTCGCCGGCGGGTTCATCTCCTTCGCGATGGACAACCAGCAGGTGTTCAAGCCGCTGGCGTACACCCTGGCCGCGGTCGCCGCGACGATCCTGGTGGTCAAGGGCGCGATGATGGCCTACGCCGCCGGGCAGGCCGTCGTCACCGCGGCGACCACCGTGTGGACCGGGGTGCAGTGGCTGCTGAACGCCGCGTTCTGGGCCAACCCCATGACGTGGATCATCGTCGGGATCATTGCACTGATCGCGGCCATCGTCCTGATTGCCACGAAGACGACGTGGTTCCAGACCGCTTGGAAGGCGATGACCTCGGCGGTGGCCGCGGCGTGGTCGTGGGTCTGGAGCAAGATCAAGCAGATTGCCGGGTTCATCGTGAACCTGTTCATGAACTGGACGGTCGTCGGGCGGATCATCAAGCACTGGAAAGCGATCAAGAACAGGACCGTCGCGATCTGGAACGCGGTGCTGGGGTTCGTGAAGAAGCTGCCCGGGCGCATGGTGTCCTTCTTCCTGAACTGGACATTGGCCGGGCGGGTGATCAAGCACTTCGGGCAGGCCAAGGACGGCGCCGTCCGGGTGGCGACCCGGCTGGTGGACTGGGTCAAAGGCCTGCCGGGGAAGATCAAACGCGGTATCGGGTCGCTGAAGGACGTCCTCTACGGCAAGGGCCAGGACCTCGTGCGCGGCCTGCTCAACGGCGTGAAGTCCATGGGCGACTGGCTCGCCGGCGAACTGAAGAGCTTCGCCAGCTCGGTGGTGCCGGGCCCGATCGCCTCCGCCCTGGGTATCGGCTCGCCCTCTCGTGTGATGGCCGATGTGGTGGGCCGGTGGATCCCGCCGGGCGTCGTCGCCGGCATCGACGAGACGAAGCCGGAGCTGGACCGGGCCATGTCCACCCTCGTCGACCCCGCCGCGGCCCGGCCGGCGGCCCGCCCGGCGGCGCCGCTGGCCCGCGGCGGCGCAGGGATGCCGGCGCACGTCATCGTCGAGCTGCGCGGCGACCTGCTGAAGATCTTCCGTAAGGAGATCCGGGTCCGCGGGGGCAACGTCCAGACCGTCCTCGGCCCGGGAGGAGGCTGACACTGTGGCGTTCCCGCAAGACCCGCTGGAGGTGCTGGTGGAGATCCGCGCCGGCCAGTCGTGGATCGACATCACCGACGACGCCTACCACCGCGACATCATCACCATCGACCGCGGCCGCGACGACGAGGCCGGCTCGCTGGAGCCGAGCAGGTGCACGCTGACGCTCAACAACGGCGCCTCCCGCGCCGCGCCGGGCATCTCCGGGCGGTACTCGCCGCGCAACCCGAACAGCGACCTGTACGGGCTGATCGGCCGCAACACCCCGATCCGCATCCACGCCCGCGGCCCGGAGCCGCACCTGCGGATCATCGGCGCCGCCGGGGACCGCGCCCGGGTCGCGTCCGCCGCCGAGCTGGACATCTCCGGGGACCTGGATGTGCGCCTGGAGTTCGCGCTGGCCGAGCTGCCCACCCAGACGGCCGGGTTCGCCAACCAGGCCAACGAGCTGATCGGCCGCTACAACACCGCCGGCAACGCGCGGATGTGGCGGCTGGTGGCCGGCCAGTCCGGAACCCTGGTGCTGAGCTGGTCCACCGACGGGGCCACCTTCACCGACCGGGTCTCTACCGACGTGCTGCCGGTCGTCTCCGGGCAGCGCGCCGCCGTGCGCGCCACCCTCGACGTCGACGACGGCGCCGGCGCCCATGTGGTGCGCTTCTACACCGCCGCCTCGATCGCCGGGCCGTGGACGCAGCTCGGCCAGGACATCGTCACCGCCGGCACCACGTCGATCAACACCAGCGGCACCGCCGACCTGCAGATCGGCGACATCTCCGTCGACACCTTCGCACCCGGCGCCGGCCGCTACTTCACCGCCGAGGTCCGCAACGGCATCGACGGCACCCTGATCGCCAACCCCGACTTCACCGCCCAGACTCCGGGCACCACGAGCTTCACCGACGCCGCGGGCCGCTCCTGGCAGCTGCAGGGCAGCGCGGAGATCACCGCCTTCTACCGCCGGCTGTGGGGCGAGGTCTCCGCCTGGCCGGCCCGGTGGGACGTCGACGCACACGACGTGTGGGTACCGCTGGAGGTCGCCGGCGTGCTGCGCCGCCACCGCCAGGGCGCCAAGCCGCTGCAGTCCACGCTGCGCAAGCGCATCCCCTCCGGTGACCCGCTGGCGTACTGGCCCATGGAGGACGGGCCGCTGACCACCGCCCCGGCCTCCCCGGTGCCCGGGGTGGCGCCGCTGACCGTGCGCGGCATGACCTTCGGCGCCGACACCTCCCTGCCGTCGGCCGACGCCCTGCCCACCCTGGGCAACTCCTCCTCGCTGCGCGGCGAGGTCCCCGGCGCCGCCGCGGGCGGCTGGCACACCGAGATGGTCTACCGGCTGCAGACCATGCCGGCCACCGAGCGGACCATGCTGCGCCTGTACCTGGCCAACGCCGGATCCTCCGTCACCGCCGTGCGGGTGCGGATCTCCACCGCCGGCATCCGCGTCCAAGCCCTCGACGACGACGACACCGTGGTCGCCTTCTTCCTGTTCACCGACCCCGACGCCATCGCCGACTTCACCGGCGTCTGGAACCGCCTGCAGTTCTACTCCTTCGACTCCGGGCCCTCCACGTTCGTGTGCGTCGCCTGGCGCGACGTCTCCGCGAACACGCTGTGGGTCGTCAACACCGCTTTCACCGGCAACCCCGGCAAGATCACATCCGTGCGGGGGGAGTGGGGCAGCGACTTCACCGGCATGGCCATCGGCCACCTCGGCGTGTGGGACACCGGCGGCACCTCCACCACCGACGCCGGCGTCGACGTCTACGCCGGCGCAGACGACGGCTTCGCCGGCGAACGCGCCCTGACCCGCATGCGGCGCGTCGCCGACGAGGAGAACCTGGAGATGGCCATCCCCGGCATCCCCGGCGAGTCCATGGCCGTCGGCCCGCAGCGCATCGCCACCGTCCTCGACGTCGTCGACGACTGCGCCGCCGCCGACGGCGGCCTGCTGTACGAGAACCGCGAAACCCCGGCGCTGGCGTACCTGCCGCGCTACCTGCGCTACAACCGCACCCCCCAGCTGGTGCTGCACTACGACACCGACGGTGAAGTAGCGCCGCCGCTTGAGCCGGTCGACGACGACCAGAAGACCCGCAACGACGTCACCGTCACCCGCCTCGACGGCGGCTCCGGCCGCGCCGTCCTCGACGACGGCCCGCTGTCGGTACAGGCTCCGCCCGACGGCGTCGGCACCTACGACGACCAGGTCACCCTCAACCTCCACACCGACGACCAGACCGAGGATGTGGCCGCCTGGCGGCTGCATCTGGGCACCGTCGACGAAGCCCGCTACCCCAAGCTCACCGTCGACCTCGCCGCCGCACCGCACCTGATTCCGCTGGTGCTGTCCCTGGACATCGGCGCCGTCATCGAGGTCCAAGGACTGCCCGCCTGGCTGCCGCCCGGCGCGGTGCGCCTGGTCGTCGAGGGCTACACCGAACACCTGGGCCAGTACGACTGGACGCTGGAGTTCAACTGTTCCCCCGCCTCGCCCTGGACCGTCGCCGTCACCGACGACCCCGTCCTGGGCAAGGCCGACACCGACGGCTCCGAACTCCTCGCTCCGGCCGGCGCCGACGACACCGAGCTGGTCGTGCGCGCCACCGCCGGCTCGCCGTGGACCACCGACCCGGCCGAGGTTCCGTGGGACATCCACCTGGGCGGGGAGGTCGCCACCGTCACCGCGGTCACCCACTCGATCGCCGATCCCTTCGACCGCGTGGCGACCTCCGGCTGGGGCACCGCCCCCACCGGTCAGGCGTGGTCCATCTCGGGCGGCGTGGCGACCGACTACGCCGTGTCCGCCGGCACTGCCCGGCACCTGTGCAGCACCTTGAGTACCGCGCGGCTGAGCGTCCTCACCCCGGCCATCGCCGACGACTTCAACCTGTACTGCAAGGTCGGCGTCGTCGAGACCTCCACCGGCGGCTCCCAGTTCGCCGGCGTCGCCGGCCGCTACACCGGCGACGGCGACCTGTACTACCTGCGCATCGAGTTCACCACCACCGCCGCCGGCATCATCCTGTCCCTGCGCAAGCGCGTCGTCGACAGCGACAGCGAGCTGATCAGCAACATCCCCAACCTGGCCTACACCGCCGGCGGCCTGCTCAACACCCGCTTCCAGGCCATCGGCACCGAACTGCTCGGCAAGGCATGGCTGCTGGGCGACCCCGAACCCCGCTCGTGGAACGTCGTCGCCACCGACACCGACCACACCACCGGCCAGGTCGGCACCCGCTCCATCGTCACCAGCTCCAACACCAACACCAACCCCACCCTCGTCTACGACGACTTCCAGGTGGCCGACCCCCAGGTGTTCACCGTCACCCGCGCCGTCAACGGCATCACCAAGGCGCACCCGGCCGGCACCGCGCTGTCGCTGGCCCACCCCGCCATCGTGGCGCTGTAGAAGAAGGAGGCACGAGCACGATGGCTCTGTGGCTGCCCGGCATGACCGTCACCGCCGCCCGGCTCAACGCCGGCATCCTGTCCGGGAGGGAAACCCTCGACTTCTCCACCGGCACCACCATCAACGCCGCCGGCAGCGGCTACGACCAGGACTACATCCGCCAGCACGTCGACGTCGCCTTCCCCGTCGGCTTCTTCTCCTCCACACCGATCGTCTCGGTCACCGCACACACTTCCGTCCCCGGCGTAGTCCTCGAAGTCGGCTACACCAACCCCTCCACCACCGGCTTCACCCTCACCGGCGCCCGCTTCTCCACCACCGCCACCACCGTCGACTGGATCGCCTTCGAACTCTGACACCCACCCCCACCCACGCCCCGCCCCGCGCCCACCAGCACGGGGCGTTCTTCATGCCCAGGAGACGCGCATGGCCTGGTACCCAGGCGCCACCAAGATGGAGTTGCAGCCCGAGTCGGACGACCAGGCCGCGATCCGGCCGACGCAGTTCATCGTGCACTCGATGGCCGCGCCGTGGACGCCGCGGCGGCTGTACGAGTACTGGCGCGACTCGACGAACCTGGAGTCGCACTTCGGCCTCGGATTCGATGGCACCCTGGCGCAGTTCATCGGCACCGAGACCCGCGCGGACGCCAACGCGAGCGCCAACCGCCGCGGCGACGGCACCGGCGCCATCAGCATCGAGACCGCGAGCAACACCAGCTCGACGGACCCGTGGACCGCCGAGCAGATCGAGGCACTGATCAAGCTCGGTGTGTGGGCGCACCGCCGTCACGGCATCCCGCTGCGCATCTGCCGCAGCAGCACGGACCCCGGCTTCGGCTGGCACCGGCTGCACTCCGCATGGTCCACCGGCGGCACCGCCTGCCCCGGCCCGAAACGCATCACCCAGTTCAAGGAGGTCGTGATGCCCGGGATCCGGGCGCGCGCGGCCGGAAAGGACGACATGCCCCTCAGTGACAAGGACATCGACCGGGTCGCCAAGGCGGTCTGCGACCGGCTCGCGAACCAGGACGGCGTGTACCCCGCGCCGGAGGACGCCGCGAGCTACGACACGAACAAGTTCTGGGCCTTCAAAAACCACGTGACCACCCAGACCCGGGCCGCCCGCGGTGCCCGCCGAGCCGCTGAGGCAGCGGCAGCGCAGACGGGCGCGCTGACCGGGATGGTGCAGCAGCTGCTCGACGCCGGGGGCAGCCTCACCGCCGCACAGGCCCAGGCCGCAGCCGAAGCCGGCGCACGAGCCGCGCTCGCCGAGCTGGGCGACGCTCTCAACGACGGGAACTGACACATGAACCTCTACCTGTCCGTGCTCCGCACCGTCGTCCCGCTGTTCGTCGGCTGGCTGCTGACCGTCACCGGCGCCCTGGGCATCGACGTCGACTCCGAGGCGGCGGCCGGCGGCGTCACCGTCGTCGTGGCCGCGGTCTACCACGCGCTGTTCCGGGTCCTGGAGGACGCCGCGGTCCGGCTCAAGTGGGAGCCGCTGCGGCTCGTCGCCGGCGCCCTGCTGGGCTGGGCCCGGCCGCCGGAGTACCCGGCCAAGCCGGACGCCTCCCTGGCCGCGCTCGCGCGCCGGACGGGCCGGTGACGCCGCCGGAGTCGGCGACCATCGCGGTAGAGCTGGCCACGCTCCGCGGTGAGATCCGCACCGACATGGCCGACATCAAGGGCTCCCTCAGCGTCCTGGTGGAGCGGAACTCCCGCGTCGAGCAGGACGTGAGAGACCTCGCGCGCAGCACCGACGAGGACATCAAGGAACTGCGCGTCGAGGTCGACGACCTCCGGCGGTGGCGGTGGATGGCCACCGGCGCCGCCGTCGTCGTCGGCACCGCCGCCGGCTACATCGCGAACATCGTCACCGGATGAGCTGCACGAAGCGCCCCCTGGCCTGGCCTCACGGCCGGGGCAGGGGGCGTTTCGTCATGCCCGGGGCCGGTCCCGGGTGGCGCCTGCCGGCGGAGCAGCCCGTCACGCAACGCCCCGTCCCCGACCCCCCGTATGACGGCGTAGCGTGGAATTCTCATCCACCTGGCGGGGGTGCTCCATGCACGAACACGGCGAGTCCATCGGCGACCGTATCGGGCGGCTACGCGCACGACGCCGTCTCACCCAAGAGGAACTGGCGGACCGCGCGGACGTGTCCGTCGACACCGTGCGCAAGCTGGAGCAGAACCGGCGGCTGACCGCCAGGCTCGCGACCCTCAACCAGCTCGCACGGGCCCTCGACGTCGACACGTCCACACTCCTCGGCCAGCCGACCACGTTCGAGGCCCCGCCCAGTGGCGAACTCCCCTCCGTGCTCGCTCTGCGGCAGGCAGTCGCACCCCTTGCCGGTCTCCTCGGGGACGACCCGGACCCCGAGGACCCGCCGGCCCTCGGTGCTCTGCGCGCCGCGCTGCACTCGACTGAACGCATCCGCCGCGAAGGCCGGATGGCCGACATCGGGCTCTTGCTGCCTCCGCTCATCCGCGACGCCCTCACTGCCGCCCGCGCCTACAACGGCGCCTCGCGGGCGTCGGCGTATGCCGTGCTCGCGGAGGCGTATCAGGTCGCTGCGACCACCCTCACCGCGCTGGGGAAGGACGACGCGGCGTTCACGGCCATGGAACGGGCGACGGACGCCGCCCGCCGCTCCGACGACCCGCGCCTTGAGGTCGTCGGTGCCTCCACGCTCGCGTGGATCTTCACCAAACAGGGGCGGCTTGAGGATGCCGAACACGTGGCGCTGCGCTACGCCGACGACATCGACCCCGGCTTCCGCTCCGCTCCGGCAGACTTGTCCCTGTGGGGAATCCTGCTGCTCCGCGCAGCAACAGCCACGGTCCGTCAGGGCACCAGCAGGTATGACCGTGTGGACGAGCTGCTGCGCATGGCGACCGCCGCGGCAGCCACCATCGGCAGGGACCGCCTCGACTACGCCACGCCGTTCGGCCCCACCAACACCGGCGTGGCCAAGGTGAACTTCCAGGTGGAGATGGAGAAGAACCGCGAGGCGATCACCACCTCCCGCACGATCCCCGGTCTGGCATCGCTCCCGCCGACGTGGCGGGCCCGATTCCACGTCGACCGCGCACTCGCCTACGTCGACCTCAACCGGGACGAGCACGCCGTGCGCGCCCTCCTCCAGGCAGAAACCGACGCTCCCGAGTGGATGCGGTACCACACCACGGCCCGCAGGATCGTCGCCGAGCTGCGCGGCCGTGAGCGGCGCCGCACGTCTCCGGTGACGGAACTCGCCGCCAGGCTCCACCTCGACGGGTAGGGCACGGCGTCCTACCCGTATAGCAGAGTGGCACAGAGCGTCACTGTCCCCGCGTAGAGGCCCGACTTACGGTGCGTCCCCTGAGTAGCGGTGCCAGCTGTACCGGTCCTCCGCCAGGGCTCCGGCTGGCACCGCGTCATCATCGACGCGAGGACCACCATGACGTCCGACTCGCAGCCCGCCGCCGGGCTACTTGACCGTCCTCGGATGACGCTGCGTGTGTCCCGCGACGGCGGGCGCACCTGGGGGCGGGAGAAGCGGTACTACGACCGCGACTGCAACCCCCCTCTGCTCAACGGCACCTACCCGCCGTGCGAGTGCCCGCGCCACCGAGGAAAGGGGGCGGCCGAGTGACCGCCCCCGCGCGCCGCTCCGACCCCTCGCCGCCGGTGGTCCTGCCGGTCCGCGACGGCAAGGAGGCGCAGCCCTCCCTCGGCTGCGAGAAGTGCCGCCAGCTCGCCAACGACCGCCGGGCCGCGCGCAACCGCGGCGACCACTCCGCCGCCACCGACTGCTCCGTCCTCATCCGCCGGCACCCCCACCGCTGAACTCCGCTCCCTGGCCGCCGTTTCGTCAACCCAGCCAGGGAGCGGCCCCCGGTCGGCCGCCGCTGCTCACGGCCAGCCGGGAAAGGCGCTCCGCCCACTTGTCGAGGCCAGGCGGGCGGGGCGCGCACCACCGCCCCGGGCGGTCCGGGGCGGGCCCCGAGAGGAGCCACAGATGAACCCCCGAACCGCACGGGCGCACAGCCGCCGCGAAGCCGCCGCCGCGGCCGCCGCCGCGTTCCTCGTGCTGTCCGTCCTCGCCGCCCTAGCGGTGCTCGTCGCGTCCGAGTTAGGGGCCGTGTGATGGGCTCGCCGCCGCTGAAGTTCGCCGCGTTAGAGATCACAGGACGCTGTCAGCAGGCGTGCTCCTTCTGCTACGCCGACAGCAGCCCGAAGGGCACACACGGCACGATGAAGATCCCCGACTGGGAGCGCACCATCGGCGACCTTGCCGAACTGGGCACGCGCACCGTGCAGTTCATCGGAGGTGAGCCGACTCTGCACCCCTTCCTCGGCCGGCTCATCGCCTACGCGCACGGCGCCGGCCTCGTCGAGGTGGAGGTGTTCTCCAACCTCGTCCACGTCCGAGACGAGCTGTGGGGCATCTTCCGGACCTGTGGCGTGCGGCTGGCGACCACGTATCTGAGCGACAACCCGCGCCAGCACGACCGGATCACGCGCCTGCCCGGCTCCCACCGGCGCACCCGCGCGAACATCCAGCGGGCGAAAGAACTCGGCATCCCGCTGCGCGCGGGCGTCATCGGCCCTCGGTCCGGCCAGCGCGTACAGAACGCGGCCGAAGACCTACGCACGCTGGGCGTCACCCAGGTCAAGACCGACCGGACACGGTCACTCGGACGAGCGGGCCGCAACGGCGGGCAGACCGTCGACGCACTGTGCGGGCAGTGCGCACACGAGCAGTGCGCCATCGGCCCGGACGGCTACGTGTGGCCCTGCGCCATGGGCCGCTTCCTGTACGCCGGGAACGTGCTGCACACCCCCCTCGCGGACATCTGGCACGGCGCGCGCATGGCCGAGGTCGCCGCCGCCATACGGGACGTCCACGGGCCGCCCGGTGCCGAGTCGTGCACGCCGCCGCAGTGCCTCCCGTGGTGCGGACCGTGCCAGCCGTGCGCCCCGCAAGCTGGCAGGCACGCGGATAGCATCGACGGGCCCGACTGACGCAGGGAGCAGACATGGACGACCACGGGGACGACTTCGGCGGCTGGACCGAGGCCGACGCCAACGGACCGGTGCAGCGGACCGAGGAGCAGTGGGCGCTCCTCGCCGGCTACGTCCGCCACGCCGCGAACAAGCTGGGCCCGGACCTGCCGTTGTGCCTCCCCGGGGAGCCGAAGGAGTGCGGCCGGCCCGCGCAGCAGCACGTGCTCGCCTGGGCGGCCGAGCTGAAGGCGCTAGCACACCACCTCATCGAGACGTCCGCCCCCAGCGAGGCGCGCGCGGCGCACACCGCCGGGCCGCTGTACCGCCGCCGGCTGGAGCAGCTGCGCGAGCGACCCTGACCGCGGACAGAGGACGGCCCCGGGAGCGTGCGCATCGGCTCCCGGGGCCGTTCCGTGCGCGGGGACTCCCCGGCGTGATCGCTTGCAGTTCGGCCGAGCATCGGCCGAGCTATCGATCTCCACGGGGCTCAGGAACGAGTCTGGGCCAGATCAGATGCCTTCTGACCTGGCCCAGAAGAGTAGGCCGCGTGGGACTCGAACCCACAACCAACGGATTAAAAGTCCGGTGCTCTGCCAATTGAGCTAGCGGCCCGCCCGGCCAGCATAGCCCGGACCTCCCGCTGCTCCCGAGCGGATATCCACCTGCGGCGGTGCGGGCCCGGTACGGGGCCGGGGCCCGGGGACGCGGGTGGGCCCCCTCCGGTGGTGCGTGGAGGGGGCCCGGGGTGTGGGTGTCAGCTCTTGCGGTTTTTGCGGTCCTGGCGCTTCCAGCGGGGCTTGTCCGTGCGGCGGTCGTCCGAGGTGCGGCGGTCGTGGCCGTAGGGGCGGCTGTCGCGGCGGTCGCGGCCGGCGGGGCGGTCGCCGCCGCCGTAGCGGGAGCGGTCGGTGTCGCGGCGCTCGTACGGGCGGCGGTTGTCGCGGTCGTACGGGCGGGCGGCGCCGCGGTCGTCGCGGCGGGGGTACGAGCGGGTGCCGCTGTCGTAGGGGCGGGTGCCGCGGTCGTCGCGGCGGTCGTAGGAGCGGGGCTCCCGGGTGCCGTACGTGCGCTCGTTGCCGCGGTCGGCGCGGTAGTCGCGGGTCTCCCGGCCGTCGCGGTCGTTGCGGCGCGGGCGCTGGTCGCCCGAGCGGTCGAACGCCCGGAAGCGCTGCTCCCTGCGGTCGTGCCGCGTCGCCGTGCGGTTGTACGGGCGGTCGGCCCGGTCGTCACGGTCCGTACGGGCCTCGTACGGGCGCTCCGCCGGCCCGGCGTCCGCCTCGCCGGTCTGCCCGCCCGGCTCCGCCGCCGACTCCGGCGGCACGCCCGCCCGCGTCGCCAGCCGCGTCGCCTCCGCGCGCAGCTCCGCCGCGTGCTTGCGGGCCCGCTCCAGCTGGGCCTCCAGCTGCGTCACGTCCCGCTCCGCCTGCGTCGCCGCCTGGGCCGCCGAGTCCGCCTGCACCTCGTCGATCGACCGGGCGCCGGTGATCCGGGCCACGTCCGGGTCGAACGCGCCGCGGCCGCTGATGATGTGCCGCGAGGAGTCCACCGCCGCGTCCTCCAGCAGCCGGAAGACCGTCCGGCGCTGGTGCGGCAGGGCGAGGGAGACGACGGTGCCGGACTCGCCGGCGCGCGCCGTGCGGCCCGCGCGGTGCAGGTAGTCCTTGTGGTCGCCGGCCGGGTCGACGTTCAGCACCAGGTCGATGCCGTCGACGTGGATGCCGCGTGCGGCGACGTCCGTCGCCACCAGCGCGTGCACCCGGCCGTCCTTGAAGTCGGCCAGCGTGTGCGTCCTGGCCCCCTGCGTCATGCCGCCGTGCAGCGCCGCGGCGCGCACGCCGGTCTCGCGCAGCTGGTCGGCGACGCGGTCGGCGCCCAGCTGGGTGCGTACGAAGACGATGGTGCGGCCCTTGCGCGCCGCGATGGCGGCGGTGACCGGGGCCTTGTCGCGCGGCTTCACGACGAACACGTGGTGGCTCATCGTCGTCACCGCGCCCGCCGACGGGTCGACCTCGTGGCTGACCGGGTCGACGAGGTAGCGGTCGACGAGCGTGCCGACGCCCTTGTCCAGCGTCGCGGAGAACAGCATCCGCTGCCCGCCCGGCGGCACCTGGTCGAGCAGCTCGGTGACCTCGGGCAGGAAGCCCAGGTCGGCCATCTGGTCGGCCTCGTCGAGCACGGTGATCTGCACCCGGTCCAGGGAGCAGGCGCCGCGGTCGATGACGTCGCGCAGCCGGCCGGGGGTGGCGACGAGCACGTCGACGCCGCGCTCCAGCGCGCCGATCTGGCGGCCCATGGACGTACCGCCGCAGACGACCTTCATCGACAGCCGCAGCAGGTCGCCGTACGGCTGGAGGGCGTCGGCGACCTGCATCGCCAGCTCGCGCGTGGGGGTGAGGATCAGGCCGCGGGGGCGCTTGGGGTCGGTGTGGCCGCCGGCGAGGGTCGCGAGCAGCGGCAGGCCGAAGGACAGGGTCTTGCCGGAGCCGGTGCGGCCGCGGCCGAGGACGTCGCGGCCGGCGAGGGCGTCCGGGATGGTGGCGGCCTGGATCGGGAACGGGCTGGTGACGCCGTGCTCCGCGAGCCTGGCCACGACCCCGCGGGGCAGGCCGAGGTCGCCGAACGTCGGCGCGGCAGGCGCCGCGGCCGTCTCGGCGGCGTCGGGGGCGGCCTCGGGGGTGCCGGCGACCTCGGGGGCGGCGGCCTCGGGGGCGTCGGTGGTCCCGGGGGCCTCCGCCTCGTCGAGGGCAGGGTCGAGCACTGGGGTTTCAGACATGAACGAGCTAAAGCCTTCCGCAGTCGTCGGCACGCGCCACGACTCCGCGGCGGATGTCATACGGACCGCCTCGTGCGGTCTGCCACGGCAGGGAAGGGAACGCGCCACACACGGCGCGCTTCGGTGGGGCGCCGGGCAAATGGGATCAAACGATCTACCAGAGTACGCACCAGGTGGGCCGGCTGGCAAATCCGTTGAGCGGGACCGGCTCCCGAAGGGTACCGGAGGGCGCGCGGAGCAGGTACGCGCCGGTCGGTGCGCCCGTCCACGCGCCCCGTGTCCTCCGCGGGCGGCGGGGAGTTGAGCCGTACGACGCGCGTCCTGAAAGGGGCTCCCCCATGCCTGAGCCGACTGCCCGTGCCGCCCTGCGGATCTCTGCCGCCACGATGGCGGTGCTGGCGCTCGGCGGGTGCATGACCGTCTCCGGCACCGGCCGCCCGGGGCCGGCCGACACCGGCGCCGACCGGAACGGCACCGAGCCCGACGGCGGCGTCGGTGCCCACGCCGCCCCCGCCGCCGCGGCCGGCGGCGACGGCGGCTCGGCCCCCCGGCTCCCGGCCGCCTGACCCCGAGCCCCGGCCCCCGGCCCCCGGCCACCCGGGCGCCCCTCAGCCGTACCCCAGCGCGTGCAGCCTCTCGTCGTCGATCCCGAAGTGGTGCGCGATCTCGTGCACCACCGTGATCTCCGTCTCCGCCACCACGTCCTCCCGCGACTCGCACATCCGCAGCGTCGGCCCGCGGTAGATCGTGATCCGGTCCGGCAGCACCCCCGCGTACCACTCGCCGCGCTCCGTCAGCGGCGTGCCCTCGTACAGCCCGAGCAGGCCGGGGTCCTCCGGCGGCGGCTCGGGTTCGACGAAGACCGCGACGTTGTCCATCAGCCGGGTCAGCTCCGCCGGGATCCGGTCGAGCGCCTGCGCGACCAGTTCCTCGAACTCCTCGTTCGGCATGTCCAGCACACGGCCCATTCTGCGTCAGCCCACCGGATACCGGCGGGTCGCACCGGGCAGACGAGGCGAACGGCCCGCAAAGTGCCTTTTGCGGCTTGCACCCCCGCCCGCGGGCGCCCGGCGAGGACCCTTGACAGCCCTCCCTCCCAAGAATTAACTCAACCAGACGTGAATCAACAGAGTGCAACACGTCAGTTCATCGGTTCCTCCTGCTCATCCGATGTGTAAGGAGCATCCGTGCCCCTCTTCGGCCCGCTGGGACGGCGGCCGGCCGGCACCATGCTGACCGCGTTCACTGTCCTGATCACCGCTTGGCTGTCCCCCGCCGCGGCGACACCCGCATCCGACTCCCCCACCCCCGCGGACACCACCTCCGATGTCTGGAGAGTGGCCCCACCAGAAACCAAAAAAGATCAACTCACCGCCGACGTCGCCCTCGACGACTCCACCGGCGCCCTCTCCCTCACCGTCCGCCGCGGCGCGGACCCCGTGCTCCCCGACTCGCCCCTCGGCCTCCGCACCCGGGACGCCGACCTGACCCGCGGGCTCGAACTCCTCGACCGCGCGGACCGCCGGGTCGTGGAGCGGTACGAGATGACCACCGGCAAGCAGCGCCGCGTGCGCTCCCCCATGACGGAGTCCCGCTTCGCGCTGCGCGGCGAGGGCGGCGTCCGCATGGACCTCGTCGTCCGCGTCGCCCGCGACGGCGTCGCGTTCCGCTACGAGCTGCCGGACTCCGCGGGCACCGTCGTCACCGGCGAGGCCACCGGCTACCGCCTCCCCGCCGGCGCGCCCGCCTGGCTGCTGCCGCACACCTCCTGGTACGAGGAGGTGCGCGCTCGGACCACCGCCGGCGGCGCCCCCGCCGGCGACTACGGCTACCCCGCGCTCTTCGAGCTCGCCGCCGGCTCCGCCAACGAGTACGTGCTGCTCACCGAGTCCGGCATGGACTCCACGTACCCCGGCAGCAAGCTCGCCCACACCGCCGCCGGCGACAACGGCGGCGGCGCGTACGACGTCGCCCTCGCCGAGGCCGAGGTCGTCTCGCCCGGCGACCTGGCGACCCCGTGGCGCACCGCGATCGTCGGCGACCTGGCGGCCGTCACCGAGTCGACGCTCGTCAGCGATCTCGCGCCGGACGCGGAGTTCGCCGACACCTCCTGGATCCGGCCGGGCACCGTGTCCTGGTCCTGGCTGGTCGAGCACGACAGCCCGCGGGACTTCGAGCGGCAGAAGGACTACGTCGACTACGCCGCCGCGCACGGCTGGGAGTACACGCTGGTCGACGAGGGCTGGAGCCGCGAGTGGGTGCCGGAGCTGGTGCGGTACGCGCGCGCCAGGGGCGTCGACATCCTGCTGTGGTTCCGCTGGTGGGAGGTCGACACTCCGGAGGAGATGGACGGCGTCTTCGGCGAGCTGAACGACTGGGGCGTCAAGGGCGTCAAGGTCGACTTCATGAACAACGGCGGCGGCGAGCCCGAAGGGGTGGGCCGGCACGCCTGGTACGAGGACGTGCTCGCCGCCACCGCCGAGCACAGGCTGCTCGTCAACTTCCACGGCGCCACGCTGCCGAAGGGGCTGCAGCGCACCTGGCCGCACCTGATGACGTACGAGGCGGTGCGCGGGCACGAGTACTACTCCTTCGACCAGCCGCTGACGCCCACGTACAACACGATGCTGCCGTTCACCCGCAACGTCGTCGGCTCCGCCGACGTCACGCCGGGCACCTTCTCCATGACCAACAGGACGCACACCGACGCGCACGAGCTGGCGCTGCCCGTCGTGTACGAGTCCGGGCTGCAGCACCCCGCGGACAGCCCGGAGACGTACGCGCGGCTGCCCGAGGCCGAGCGCGTGCTCGACCAGCTGCCGACGGTGTGGGACGAGACCCGCTACCTCGGCGGGCGGCCCGGCGACGACGCGGTGCTGGCGCGGCGCGCCGGCGAGCGGTGGTTCGTCGGCGGCATCCACGCGGGCGCGGCCGGCGAGACCGAGGTGGACCTCGGGCGGCTGGGCGCGGACGACGACGAGCGGCTGCTCGTGGAGCTGGTGACGGACGAGGCGGACGGCGCGGACGGCGCGGACGGCGCGGACGGCGCGGACGGGCTGGTGCGCGAGAGCCGCACGGTCGCCGGCGACGCGGAGCTGACGGTGCCGGTGGCGGGGAACGGCGGGTTCGTTGCGCTGGTCTGCCCCGCCGAGCGCGGCCGGACGACGTGCGACGCGCCGGTGCGTACGACGCCGGCGACCGCGCTCGCGGTCACCCCGGCGACGGCCACCGCGGAACCCGGCGACGAGATCGAGGTCACCGGCCGATTCGCCGCCGCCGACGGGGAGTCCGCGACCCTGCGGGACGTCCGCCTCGGCGCCCGGCCGCGGGCCGGCTGGACGGCGTCGGGCGACGACGCGGCGCGCCCGGTGCTGCGGCCGGGGCAGGCGCTGTCGGGCAGCTGGACGGTGCGGGTGCCGGAGTCGGCGGAGCCGGGGTACGCGGACGTGCCCGTCGTCGCGGAGTACCGGGCGCCGGGCGCCGGCCGGGCGGAGCCGCCGGTGCACGTCGAGCAGGCGGTGCGGGTACTGGTCGCCCCGCCGGTGCCGCGGGGCGAGGCGCACGTCGGCGACCTGCACCTGCTCACGGCGACGAACGGCTGGGGCCCGGTCGAGGTCGACACCAGCGTCGGCGAAGACGGCGCCGGCGACGGCGCGCCGCTGACCATCGGCGGCACGACGTACGACAAGGGCCTCGGCGCCCACGCGCCGTCCCGGGTCACGGTCTACCTCGGCGGCGCGTGCAGCGCCTTCACCGCGCAGGTGGGCGTGGACGACGAGGTCGGCGACCAGGGCTCGGTGAGCTTCCGGGTCCTCGGCGACGGCACGGAACTGGCGGCGACCGGCACGCTGCGCGGCGCGGACGGCGCGCAGCCGGTGACGGCGGACGTGGCCGGGGTCGACGTGCTGACGCTGGAGGTCGCCGACGGCGGCGACGGCATCAGCTACGACCACGCGGACTGGGCGGACGCGAAGGTGTCCTGCGCCTGACGCGGCCGGCATGGAGAGCGCCGCGGCCCGGCCGGTGGCCGCGCTGCGGCGCTCTTCCGCTGCTCCACCGCGTACCCGCCGCTCCACCGCGTACGCGCCGGGCGTCAACCACCGGACAAAGCACTCCCCGAGGGTTGAATGAGACGCGGCAGGTACGACGAGGAGGCCGGCTGCGCTCATGACGTCCGAGGAGATCCTGACCGGCGTCGGGCTCATCGCCGTGCTCGCCGCCGGGGCGCAGATCCTGGCGTCCCGGCTGCGCATCCCGGCGATCGTCCTGCTGCTGCCCGCCGGCTTCGCCGCCGGCGCCCTCACCGACACCGTCGACCCCGGCCGGCTGCTCGGCCCCGCGTTCCCGCCGCTGGTGTCGCTGGCGGTCGCCGTCATCCTCTACGAGGCGGGCCTCGGCCTCGACCTGCGCCGGCTGACCGGCGACACCCGCCGGGTGGTGATCCGGCTGATCTGGATCGGCGCGCTGCTCACCCCGGTGGTCGCCGGGCTCGCCGCCGCGCCGCTGCTGGGCATGTCGGCGCCCGCGGCGGCCGTGCTGGGCGTCGTCCTCGTCGTCTCCGGGCCCACCGTCGTCGGCCCGCTGCTCACCTACGTCCGGCCCAACGAGCGGCTGCAGCGCATCCTCGTCTGGGAGGGCTCCGTCATCGACGCGGTCGGCGGCATCCTCGGCGCGCTCCTCTTCCACGCCGTCACCGCCGACACCGGCCACGGCCCCGTACGCGCCGTCCTCGGCCTCCTCGCCAGCACCGGCGTCGGCCTGGCCGGCGGCGCGGTGGGCGCCGCGCTGCTGTGGCTGCTGCTGCACCGGATGCGGCTCGACGAGGTGCTGGCCGCCTCCGCGCAGCTGGCGCTGGTCGTCGGGGTGGCGGCGGGGTGCAACGCGGTGCGGGAGGACACCGGGCTGATCGCGGCCATCGCCATGGGCGTCGTGGTCGCCACCCGCCCGGAGTTCGACGTGCCGGCGCTGCGCCCGTTCTTCGAGACGCTCGTGTCGCTGACCGTCGGGCTGCTCTTCGTCTCCCTCTCGGCGACGGTCACGCCCGCCTCGCTGCGGCACGTGGTGCTGCCGGCGCTGGTGCTCGTCGCGGTCCTGGTGCTGGCGGCGCGGCCGCTGGTGGCCGCGCTCGCCACGGTACGCACCAGCCTGCCGCGCGCCGAGCGGGCGTTCCTCGGCGCGCTGGCGCCGCGCGGCATCGTCGCGGCCTCGACGGCCTCGACGTTCTCCGCGGGCCTCGTCGCCGACGGCGTCGGCGGCGCACAGAAGATCCTGCCGGCCACGTTCCTCGTCATCGTCGCGACGGTGCTCCTGTACGGGCTGAGCGCCGTGCCGGTCGCCCGCCGGCTCGGCGTGACCCGGCCCGCCCGCTCCCGGCCGCTGCTCGTCGGCGGCGAGCCGTGGGTGGTCGAGCTGGCCGTGGCGCTGCGCGCGGCGGGTCCCGACGTGCTGATGTGGGCGGGCGGGGCGGCGGAGCGGGAGCGCATCGCGCGGGCCGGGCTGGCGCTGGCCCCGGGCGAGCTGCTGGCGTCGGCGGCGGGCGCGGGGGCGGAGCTGGAGGGCATCACGGAGGTGTACCTGCTGACCGCGGAGGACGACTTCAACGCGCTGGCGGGGGCGCTGCTCGCGGGCCGGGACCGGGGGGTGCCGGTGTACCGGCCGCAGCCGCCGCCCGGGGGCGCGGGGGTGGTGGCGCCGTTCATGGCGGGCGAGTCGCTGTTCGCGGAGGGCATGACGGGCGCGGAGGTGGCGCGGCGGCACGCGGCCGGCGCGCGGGACGTGGTGCTGTTCCACGTGGCGGCCACCGGGCGGCTGGCGCCGGCGGCGACGGCGTCCGCGCCGCACACGCCACCGGGCGACACCGCCGGCCAGGTCGTGCTTTGCGACGGCGCCCCCTCCACGTTCCCGACGGGGTAGGCGAGCGGAGCGGCCGCTGACCGGGCGGTACGGTGCGCCCGGCCGGGCGGCGCGCACCGTACCGGCCACCCGCCGCACGGGCGGGGGGCCCGCCGGTGCGGTCCGGCGACGAAAACACCGCCCGCTCCCCCCGTTCCCCGCACACCCACCCCAGGGTAGGCCGCCCCACCGACAGCCACGCCTCCGTACGAGAGCCGCGTCCGGCCGCCGTACGAGCGCAGCCGTACGCCCGGCCGCCGTACGGGCTCAGCCCGTACGCCCTCACTCCGCCGCCAGCGCCGCCAGCAGCTCGCGCTCCCGCTCCGGGCTCAGCCCCGCCCGGCGCGGCCGGTCGAGTCCGTGCTCCCGCTCCCACGCCAGCGTGTCGGCCAGCATCTCCGTCCGCGGCCGGTGCGTCAGCCCCGCCGCCTCCGCCGCCGCGCCGCTGCGGGCCGCGAAGCCCTCCCAGCCCGGCTCGTCCAGCCACATCGCCAGCGACTCCGCCCCCATGAACTGCTCCACGCCCTGCTCCCGCAGCCACGCGGAACCGGCCTCGGCCACCGGCCCGGTGTGCCCGCCGACCTCCCGGGAGAGCCGGATCCAGTCGGCCAGGGAGAGGACCGGCCCGACGGCGTTGTACGTGCCGGTCGCGCCGGACTCCGCGTTGTCGAGCAGCCAGGCCACCAGGTCCCGGACGTCCACCACCTGCGTCCACAGGCCCGGCCCGTGCGGGACGAGCAGCGGGCCCTCCGGGTCGCGGGCGGCGCGGGCGACCCAGTAGCCGGTGCGGCCGGTGTGGTCGCCGGGGCCGCCGATGAGGCCGGCGCGGGCGATGACGAGCCGGTCGCCGACGGCCTCCCGGGTCGCCTGCTCGCAGGCCGACTTGGCCTCGCCGTACAGCTCGCGGCCGACCTCGTCGAGCGCGGTGGGCTCCGCCAGCGGGGCGGACTCGTCGGCGCCGGGCCGGTCGTGGGCGGCGTAGACGTTGCCGGAGGAGACGTACGTCCAGTGCCGGGCGGTGCCGGCGAGCGCGGCGAGGGCGCCGCGGACGAAGCCGGGCTGCCACGACACCTCGACCACGGCGTCCCAGGGCCGGTCGGCGCTACGGGCGGGCAGGGCGTCGTACGCGCCGGGCTCGCTCCGGTCGGCGGCCACCAGCTCCGCGCCGTCCGCCACGCCGCCGCTCTCGCCGCGCGCGAGGCACGTCACCCGGTGCCCCCGCGCCAGCGCCAGCCGCGCCACCTCCCGGCCCACCCAGGCCGTACCGCCCAGCACGAGAATGTCCATGCCCGCACCCAAGCACCGATCCCGCCCCGGCGCAGCACCGCTACGCCGACAGCAGATCCGGGCCGGCGGAGGCGGTCCGCGGGGCCGCAGGGCCGGAAAGGCCGCCGGGCCGCTCGGCCGTCGCCGCGCGGCCGCTGCTCAGCAGGTCTCGCGTACGTACCCCGCCGCGCCCCGGGGGGAGACCGCGCGGTCGCGGCGGACGACGCTCAGGCGGTCGGCCCACCGCTCACAGGCCGCCGCGAGGCCGCCCGGGGTGTACTCGACGACCAGCACCCGGTCGTCGAACGCCGCCGCGTAGGCGGCGCACTCGCCGTACTCGCCGCACTCCTCCGCGACCGCGAAGTCCAGCCCGGTACGGGCCCGGTCGCGCGCCAGCTCCACGGTGTTCTTCTGGGCGACGGCCAGGCCGCGGCCGTGGGCGCGGTCGGCGAGGAGGGCGGCGTAGGAGACGGCGTGGGCGCGGGTGAGGAGGCGGGGGAAGCGGGTGTAGGTGTCGAGGTTGTCGGGCTCGACGGCCTGGTAGCCGCGGTCGGCGCAGCCGTCGATCCAGCGGCCCACCCGCGCCGCGATGCGCTCGCGCTTGCCGGCGGTGCGCAGGTCGAGCACGGCCTCGCCCCAGTCCTCGTCGTAGACGACCGCGCCGTCCGCGTCGCGCAGCAGCAGGTCGGGGTCCCACTCGTCCTCGGCGCCGGGCTGGGCCTGGAAGGCGTTGACGTAGCAGACGTTGTACGCGCCGGGGGCCGGGGCGTCGCCGCGGTCGCGGACGACGACGTCGACGCCGGGGGGCGGGGCGTAGGCGCCGCCGATCTGGTAGTCGACGCCGGCGCCGGGCGGGGGCGGTGCGGGGGCCGGCGGCCCGTCGTCGTCCCGCCACGGCGCGAGCAGCAGGACGGCGGCGACGGCGGCCGTCCCGGCGGCGACCGCGAGGGTCCGGCGCACTCGTTCGCGATTCACCCCCTCACTATCGCCGCCGCAGGAAGGCGCTCGTCGAGGCGACCCCCACCAGCTCGAAGGCGGTGTCCCCGGCGAGGTACTCGTCCGCCGCCTGCTGCACCCCCGGCCACGTGCGGTCCCCGTAGTCGTCCACGACCACCACACCGCCCGGCGCGACGATCTCCTCGACCCACTCCAGGTCCGCGCGCACCCCCGCCGCGGAGTGGTCGCCGTCCACGATCACCGTGCCGTACGGTCGGTCGGACACGGCGCGGCGGACGTCGGGGTCGCCGGAGAACCCGCGGTGCAGCCGGATCCGCTCGGGCGGCACGCCGGCCAGTTCCAGGTTGGTCCGTACGACGGCCTCGCTGACCGGCGTGCCCGTGGGGTCCGCGGAGTTGGCCGTGCCCGGCTGGAGCTGCACGTCGGCCAGCGGGTCCACGATCGTCAGCGAGCACCGCCGCCCCGCGCGCGCGAACTGCCGGGTGAGCGCGGAGGAGAACAGGCCGAAGAGGGTGCCGATCTCCAGCACGTCGTCGTTCGGCGGCCCGAGGAGCAGCGGGACGGTGAGCTTCCCGAGGATGTTCGGCGCGCCGCCCGCGATGCGGCCGACGCCGCGCAGCTCCACCTCGACGAGCGTACGGAACGCGGCCACGACGTACGGCCGGGCGTCCCGCTCTCCCGTCGCGGCCTGGACCTGCTCGACCAGGGTGTCGACCGACCCCTTGGTCGGCATCCGCTGCTTGCGGCCGTCCTGGCCGCCGAACAGCAGCTCCAGCGTGTAGCGGGCGACGCGGGCCTCCCGGAGTTCCTTCTCCATCGCGTCGACACGCGCGCGGAGTTCGTCGTCGGCCGTGCCGGGCCTGCGGACCGCGCGCTCGACGCGGCGGCCGAGGCGTTCAATGCGACGGATATGCGACATGCATCGCACTCCATCAGACGCACGGGGACGGGGCGAGGGCTGAGCCGCGTCACCACGGCCCCGGCACGAAGAGTTAATCTCCCGCTCATACGACCCCGCGGGGTGTGCCGACCCGCGGCGCGGTGTCCGTACGGCCCCGGAACGAACCTAGAATCGACCGCATGCGCGGCGGGTGGAGGGAACGGCATGGCGCGGCAGCGACCGGGTGACTCCGGGGCGCCCACGATGCGCGACGTCGCCGACCGCGCCGGGGTGAGCACGATGACGGTCTCGCGCGTGCTGAAGGAGGACGCGCGCGTCAGCGAGGCCACCCGGCGGCGCGTCCTGGCGGCCGTCGACGCCCTCGGCTACCGGCTCAACGCGACCGCGCGCAGCCTGCGCCTCGGCGGCAGCGGCATGATCGGGCTGATCGTCACCAACCTCGCCAACCCGTTCTACTCGCGGCTCGCGCTCGGCGTGCAGGAGGTCGCCTCGCAGCACGGGCTGAGCATGCTGCTCAGCAACACCGGCGAGGAGTTGGAGCGGGAGCGAGGGCTGGTGGAGGACCTGGCGTCGCGGCAGGTCGCGGGCATGATCGTGGTGCCGGCGGGGGGCAGCCACAGCCACCTCACGCCGGCGGCGCTGCGCGACATGCCGGTGGTGCTGGCGTCCCGGCCGCCGTCGGGGATGGCGGCCGACTGCGTACTCGTCGACGACTTCGGCGGCGCCCGGGACGCCACGGCCGAACTCATCGCCCGCGGCCACCGCAGGATCGGCTTCCTCGGCAACCCGCCGGCCATCCACACCGGCGCCGAGCGCTACCGCGGCTACCGCGCCGCCCACGAGGCGGCCGGGCTGGAGCCGGACGACCGGCTGGTGCGGCGCGGGCTGACGGACGTGGCGACGGCGGAGCGGGCGGCGCGGCGCCTGCTGGCGCCGGAGAGCCCGGAGAGCCCGGCGAGCCCAGGGAGCCCGGAGAGCCGGGAGGGGGCGCGGGAGCCGGCGCCGGACGCCCCCACCGCGCTCTTCTGCACCAACAACCGCCTCACCCAAGGCGCGATCCGCGCCGTCCGCGCCCTCGACGTGCCCGTCGCGCTCGCCGGCTTCGACGACTTCGACCTCGCCGACATCCTCGGGATGCCGCTGACCATCGTGTCGTACGACGCCGACGAGATGGGCCGGCAGGCCGCGCGGCTGCTCGTCGACCGGATCAACGGCGGCCCCGCCGCCTCCCGGCCCCCGCGGCGGACCGTCCTGCCCACGCACGTCATCCGCTACGGGCCCGAGTGAGCCGGCGGCCCCCCGGAGCCGGCCTCGGCGCAGGCTCCCTCAGCAGGACATGCCGTTGGGCTCGTCGATCTCGACCGAGCTGAAGAAGTCCCGGAAGGACGAGAAGAAGTTGCCCTTGCCGCCGGGGCTGGTGACCGCCATGCAGCCGGTGTAGTCGGCGTCCGACCACAGGTTGATCCGGTGGTCCGTGCGGTTCCAGTCCGACGTGGCGCGGTCGTCCATGCCGAGGGCGGCCAGGTCCGGGGTGTCGTCCTGGATCGCGGCCATGTCCCCGGTGCCGTCCAGGCCGGAGAACAGGCAGTAGTGGTCGGCCGGACACCGCTCGTAGCCGTCGGCCACCGCCTGGGCGGACGCGCCCGGCGCGGCCAGCAGGGCGGCGGCGGCCGCGGCGGCGGTGACGAGGGCGGCGTGCAGCTTCTTGGTCATCTCTCTCCTCGGTGGGGGCAGAGCCCGAACGTGGCGGCAGAAACCGAACACCCCGCCGCCCCCGGGCGTCCCGGGGCGGCGGGGGGCAGGGGGCGGGCCGGTCAGTCCAGAGCCTCGAACGCCTTGACCAGCGTCCGCTGGAGGTCCGTGATCTGGTAGTACGACCCGAGCTTGTAGTACTCCTCCTTGGACGTCAGCGTGAACCCGTAGACGAGGGTGCGGTTCTCGCCGGCGTAGGCGTACGGGGCGGAGTTCGCGTACGTCGTGATCTGCGTCTTCTCCGGCTCCGACGTCGTCGGGGCCAGCGTCGGGTCGACGCTGATGACAGCGTAGGTGATGCGGTCGACGACGTCGGAGTCGTAGCCCAGGGTCGGGTACACCGCGAACGAGCCGGTGGCGAAGTCCAGCGCCATGTCCGTCGGCTCCACCAGCCCCATCTCGCTGGCCGTCGCCTTGACCTCCTCCGGCGTGAGGTGGTCGGCGTTCAGGTCGCTGAAGTACAGGTTCACCTGCCGCTTCGGGTAGTCCACCGAGACCATCTGGACCTTGTCCAGGCCGTAGCGGGCGAAGAGTTCGGCGTTGGCGCGCGCGCTCTCCGGCATCGACGGCAGGTCGAGCAGGGCGGTCAGCGGCTGCGGCTCGTTGGTCGGGAACGAGGCGTAGGCCTTCTTGAAACCGGTCGTGACCATGCCGTCGATGGCGTACATCCCGAGCGGGAATCCGTCGCGCAGTTCCGCGAGGAGATTGTCGACCGGGTGGTTCTCCTTCTCGGTGAGGCCGCGCTCCAGCGCGGTCGTGAACGGATCGCCGTGGTCCGTGGGCACCGAGATACTGAAGTCGAGTTCCGTCGAGCGGCGGCCACCCGCCATGGAGAAGACGATGACGGCGTCCGCGAGCGCATCCTGGTACGCGGTCAGAACCGGCCAGATCTTGTCGCGGGCGACGGGCACATTCAGCAGCCCGGCCGCTTCCTCCATAGCGGAATAGACACGTTCGACGTCTTTAGCCCCGGACATGGAATCCTCCGCATATCGATCATGAGCGACTATGGGGGCCAGGTCAGAATCACCGACGCCGTCGAAGAGCGTCTCGTCGGCGCATCGAGGAGCGTCAACCGTGGCCGCTACCTGCTGCTCCACTGACCCGAGTATTGGCGAGCCGGCTTGCGCGGGACTGTACGACCGCTTGGCGCCGGCTTGGCGGCACGCCAGAGCAGCCGCGCCCACCTGCGGATTTCTGCGCCAGCGCGGCACGCGCGGGAAGAGCGTAGCGGAAAGCCGCGCGGACGGGCCCCGCCGGTAAGCGGGCCGGCCGCCCGCCGGCCAAAAGATCAACAGGTGCGGCGCGCGCCCTGGCATTATGTACCGGCCGCCACTCCCCGCGGGAGACCCAAGTCGGCACCAATTCAATCCTCAGTGCCGCACAAGTCGCCTGGCAGATGCTGATCCGGTGCCAGGCGCACGCCGACGCGCCGCCGGCTTTCGTGCAGGTTTGTCCGTCAGCTGTCCGGAACTTCGTTCCAGCAGGGGAAGGGGCGACACGTGAGGGTTGCCGCGGCGTACGCGCCGCAATGCACACGGCATTCCACACGCCTGACCGGCCGTGCCGCCGGAGCACACGAATTCCCCGGCGCCGCGGCGCACCGGACCGGCCACCGCCGCCCCGGCCCGGAACCCGCCCTCTCAGCCCCGGTGCGCCACCGCGCGAACCGCGCCGAGCCCCCGACCGAGTCCCGGTGATCGCCGGTCCCTACCCGTACGTCCGTGCGGGTGTCCACGCCCGCGCGGGAACCCCCGCAACCGATCCGATCCGCGTCGGCCGCGAAGATGTTCCGTACGAAGGATATTGAGAGGCGAACATGCCAACTCCCCGAGGCAGGGTCCTCCTGGCCGAACCCCGCGGCTTCTGCGCCGGCGTCGACAGGGCGATCGAGATCGTAGAGCGTGCGCTGGAGATCCACGGCGCGCCGGTGTACGTGCGCAAGCAGATCGTGCACAACGAGCACGTGGTACGTGATCTTGAGGAGCGCGGCGCGGTCTTCGTCGACTCCGAGACCGAGGTGCCCGAGGGCGCGGTGTGCATCTTCTCCGCGCACGGCGTCTCGCCGCAGGTGCGCGACAACGCGGCGGGCCGGCAGCTGAACGTGATCGACGCGACCTGCCCGCTGGTGTCGAAGGTGCACCAGGAGGCGCGGCGCTTCGCCCGGGACGAGCGGACGCTGCTGCTGATCGGGCACGCGGACCACGAGGAGATCGAGGGCACCTACGGCGAGGCGCCGGACCGCACGGTCATCGTGGAGGACGCGGAGCAGGCCCGGCAGGTGGAGCTGCCGGAGGGCACCCAGGCGGCGTTCCTGACGCAGACCACGCTGTCGGTCGACGACACCTCGGAGATCGTCTCCATCCTGCGGGAGCGCTTCCCGGGGATCGTGGGCGCGGGCAGCGAGGACATCTGCTACGCCAGCCAGAACCGGCAGAACGCCATCAAGGCCATCGCGGCGGAGAGCGACTTCGTCCTGGTCATCGGCTCGGTCAACTCCAGCAACAGCGTGCGGATGGTGGAGGTCGCCGAGGCCCTCGGCACGCCCGGCAAGCTGCTCCCGTCCGTGGACCATCTGGACCCGAGCTGGCTGGAGGGCGTGGAGACCGTCGGCGTCAGCTCCGGCGCGAGCGCGCCGGAGCTGCTGGTGGACCAGGTCATATCGCGTCTCGCGGAACTGGGCTACGGGGAGGTCGACTCGGTCGTGACCGCGAAGGAGAACGTGGTGTTCCGTCCGCCGGCGGGTCTGGAACGTTCGAAGAGCGAGGCGAAGAGCGAGGCGAAGAGCGGGCGAGCGGGCACGGGTTCGGACGCCGCGGGCGACGCGGGCGGCGCGGACGCCGCGGGCTCCGGCGGCCTGGACAAGGCCACGAAGAAGCTCCTCTCCCGGGTCACGACCCGCATTGACGACCTGCTGACGGCGGAGCGCAAGCAGTGGGGCGACGTCGACGCCCGCATGATGCAGCCGATAGACGTGGTCGCGCGGCTGGTCGCCGCCGGCGGCAAGCGGCTGCGGCCGACGTTCTGCATCAGCGGCTACCTCGCCGCCGGCGGCGAACTCGACGGCTCGGTGGCGGAGGACGCGGTCGCCTCGGCGGGCGCCGCCCTGGAGCTGCTGCACGCCTTCGCCCTGATCCACGACGACGTGATGGACAACTCCCCCACCCGCCGCGGCCGCCCGACCGCCCACATGGAGTTCGCCGGCATCCACGCCGAACACGGCTGGGCGGGCGAGGCCCGCCGCTACGGCGAGGGCGTGGCGATCATCGCCGGCGACCTGGCGTTCGGCTACGCCCACACCGTCACCGAGAACCTGTCGGGCCCGGCGCGGAAGGTGTGGAACCACCTCGGCACCGAGATGATCGTCGGCCAGCAGCTCGACATGGCCCTGGCCGCCGAACTCGCCCCGGACCCGGACCTCGCCCGCTACGTCGCGGTCTGCAAGTCGGGCCAGTACACGATCCACCGCCCGCTGGCCCTGGGCGCGACGATCGCGGGCCGCGACGACCTGCACCCGGCCTTCGAGGCGTACGGCGTGGCGGCCGGCGAGGCGTTCCAGCTCCGCGACGACCTCCTCGACGCCTTCGGCGACCCCGCGGTCACGGGCAAGCCGGCGGGCCTCGACCTCAGCGAGCACAAGATGAACCTGCTGCTCGCCCTGGCCGCGACGAAGGACGCGGAGGTGGCGCGGCTGGTGGCGGACGGCCAGAACTGGGACGCGGAGCTGCTCCACGAGGCGCTGCTGGCGTCCGGGATGCGGGAGGAAGTGGAGAAGCGGATCGACCGCCTGGTGGAGACGGCGCACAAGGCGCTGGAGAAGGCCCCGCTGGCGCCGGGCTGGCGGGAGCGGCTGGGCGAGATGGCGGTGCGGGTGTCCTACCGGGACCGCTGACGCCGCACGGACACCGCTGAACGCGCCCTCGCCCGGGCCGGCCGATAGCCGGGGCGGGGGCGCGGCTGTGCGGGGGCGCGGGGGCCGGGTGGGTGCGTACGCGCGGGATGGTGGGGAGGGCTGCCGGAGCGTCCCGGGCGCCGCCCGCTAGTAGTAGCCCTTCGTGCCGTCGACGGTCTCCCGCACGAGGTCCGCGTGGCCCGCGTGCCGCGCGGTCTCCTCGACGAGGTGGAGGAGGATCCAGCGGAGGTTCGCCTTGCTGCGGGGCAAGCCGGGGTGCCGGGCGACGTCGTCCAGGGAGGCGGCGGCCACGATCTCGTCGCTGCGGGCGCACTGGGCCTCGTAGTCCGCGAGCAGCTGCGCCAGGGGCACGTCGCCCGTGTACCAGTCGGCGTCCTCGTCCGCGGACTCGTCGAAGGCCGGATTGGGTGTGCTGTCCCCGTCGAGGAAGATGACCTCCAGCCAGGTGTGCTCGGTCCACCGCATGTGGGCGACGAGCCCGGCCATGGTCATCAGCGGCGAGGTGGGGACGACGGGGCGACGCGCGTCCGCCTCGCTCAGGCCCTCGCACTTCCAGCGCAGGATCCTGCGCTGGAGATCCAGCCAGCCGGTGAGCGCGGCGCGTTCGTCTGCGAGGAGGGGAGGACGTTCGAAGATATGCGACATGCCTGCGGACGCTAGCGGGCCCGGCCCCGGGATGTCGCCGGATTTCCCCGGGCGCTCACCCCGCCGGCTTCTGCGCCATCACCACCACCCCCGGCCCCGTCTGCCCGTCCCCGGGCAGCCGCAGCTCGGCCACCGGGCGCAGCCCGGCCCGCTCGATCAGGTCCGCGTACTGCTCGGGCCGCCACCGGTGCGTCGTCCACCGGACGCCCGCGCTGCCGTACGCCTCCGTACGCACCACGTCCTCGTCCCCCGTGTGCGTCCCCGTCAGGAAGTGCCCGCCCGGCCGCAGGGCGCGCGCGAACAGGGCCAGCACCTGCGGCAGCACGTCACGCGGAAGGTTGAACAGCGACCACCACCCGAGCACCCCGGCCAGCGACCCGTCGGCGAGGTCGAGGTCGGTCGCGGAGGAGACGCGGAAGCGGCACCGCGGGTACAGGCGGCGGGCGTTCTCGATCATGCGCGGGGAGAGGTCCACGCCGGACACGTCGAGCCCGCGGTCGGCGAGGTACGCGGTCACCGTGCCGGGGCCGCAGCCGACGTCGAGGACCGGGCCGGAGTCGCCGACGGTGTCGGCGAAGGCGTCGACCGAGGCCCTGAGCCACGGGTGCCGGCGGATGTCGCCCATGCCCGTCGTCTGCACCAGGTGCGCGTAGTTGTCGGCGACGCGGTCATAGGACTCGCGGACGATGTCGAGGTCGGCCGGCCGGTCAACGCGGGGCGCGCGGGCGGCGCGGAGGCGTGGTTGTGCGTCCATCGGGCCAACATAGGACAGCCCTGTGACAACGCCGCGGCGGACCAACGGCCGCCCCGGGGGGCGCCCGGCGGCGTCAGTCCTTGCGGCCCACGCCCGCGTAGATGCCGACCTCCTTGTACCGCGCCGGCGGCGACATGTCCGGGCGCCAGAACGGGACCTGCACCAGGCCGGGTTCGGCCAGGGTGAAGCCGTCGAAGAACGGCTCGATCTCGGCGTACGGGCGCAGGTTCAGACCGGCCGTCGCCTTGTTGTAGACGGCCTGGGCGTCCGTGCGGTCGTTGAAGTCGCCGGTGGCGTGCGAGAGCACCAGGTAGCTGCCGGACGGCAGCGCGTCGCGCAGCGCGGCGACGATCTGCCGGGGCCGCTCCTCGTCGGTGAGGAAGTGCAGGACGGCCACCAGGAACACCGCGACCGGCCGGCCGAAGTCGAGGACGCGGCGGACGTCGGGGTGGTCCAGGATCGTCTGCACGTCCCTGACGTCGGCGAGCACGATGCTGGTCGCGCCGGCGCCGGAGAGCAGCGCGTCGGCGTGGGCGCGGACGATCGGGTCGTTGTCGACGTAGACGACGCGGGTGTCCGGCGCCGTCTCGTGGGCCGTCTCGTGCACGTTGGGAGACGTGGGCAGGCCGGTGCCGATGTCCAGGATCTGGCGGATGCCGTCGCCGACGACGTGCCGGACGGCGCGCTGCAGGAAGGCGCGGTTGGCCCGCAGGCCGATCCGCGCCTCGGGGGCGGCCGCGACGAGCGCCTCGCCGGCCCGGCGGTCGACCTCGTAGTTGTCCTTGCCGCCGAGCAGATAGTCGTAGATCCGCGCTGGATGCGGTTTGCTGACGTCTATCTCCTCGAAGCGGAAGCCCTGTGGCGGCACGCCGCGCTCCTCTCGACGACCACCACAGTAGTCGGCCCGGCACCCGCTCCCCCACCGCAACCGGACATCCCGTGGGGACCGCGCGGCTAGGGCCTGCGGCCGACGCCCGCGTAGATCCACTGGTGTTCGGCGCCGGGCGGGACGCCCGTGTCCGGCCGTTGGTGCCACCCGGGCCCGGGCGCCGGCTCGGGGCGCCACAGCGACAGGGTGGTCAGGCCCGGTTCGAGCAGGTCGAAGCCGTCGAACAGCCGCAGGATGCCGGCCCGGTCGCGCAGGGTGAGGGGGGAGTTGGCCTTGCGGTAGACGTCGGCGGCCTTCTGGACCCGGCCGTCGGTGTCGAACTCGGAGGTCGAGTGCGAGACGACCAGGTGGCTGCCGGGCGCCATCGAGGCGCGCAGCCGGGCCACGATCCCCGCCGGGTCCTCCTCGTCCTCGATGAAGTGCAGTAACAGCAGCATGATCACGGCGACCGGCTCGTCGAAATCGATGACCTCGCGCAGCTCGGGATCGGCCAGGAGGTCCTCGGGCCGCCGGACGTCGCCCTGGACGACGGCCACCCCGGGCGACTTGCCGAGCAGCGCCCGCCCGTGGCTGGCCACCACCGGGTCGATGTCGACGTACGCCACGCGCGAGTCCGGGTCGATGTGCTGGGCGATCTCGTGCGTGTTCTGGTGTGTGTCGCCCTCGACCGGCATGCCCGAGCCGACGTCGATGAACTGCCGCACACCGGAGGCGGCCAGGAGCCGTACGGCGCGCCGCAGGAACGCCCGGTTCTCCCGCGCCAGCAGCGGCGCGTCCGGAACGTACCGGCGGACCTCCTCCATGATCTCCCGGTCGTGGGCGAAGTTGTCCTTGCCGCCGAGGAAGTAGTCGTAGATCCGCGGCACGTTCGGTTTCCAGAGGTCGAGTGGCTCCATCGTTCCGCGCTCTCCCCCGTCCTCTGCCGGCCTCTCCATCGAAGCCTCCTGCCGTGTCCCGGAAATACGTGGAAGCATACGAGCTTACTGACCGTCAGCCGCGGCCGCCCGGCCCGTCCGGGGCCGGCCGCGAACGCTGCCGGAACGTGACCCACGGAGAGGAGTGCCATGCCGGACGACGGCATCGACCGGATCCCCGGCCCGCCCGCGGAGGGCGACGGCGTCGAGGCGATCGCGGCGGCGGGAGGACTGCACACCTACCAGCTGCGGCTGCACGACGAGTACGGCCCGGTGGTGCGGTTCCCGTTGCCGGGAGTGGACGCGGCGGTGTCGGTCGCGGACCCGGTGCTGCTGGAGGCCACCGCGGAGATCAACAAACGCCCCGAGCAGCTGTTCGCGTTCCTGGAGCCCCTCCAGGAGTCGGGCAACATGCAGACGCTCCCGCCCGCCGAACACGTGCCGTGGCGCCGCGTGATGCTGTCCGTGCTGGCCGGACGCCCCGCGCACGAGGCGCACTTCGCGCAGTTCACCGCGCTGACGGAGGCGATGGCCGGCCGCTGGGCGGAGCAGTCGGCCTCCGGGCCCGTCGAGCTGCAGAAGGACCTCAGCAAGCTGTCGCTGCAGCTGGTCTGCGAGTTCGCGCTGGGCAGCGCCCTGACGTCCGAGGAGTCCGCGGGGCGGGTCGTGGCGGCGTTCGAGGACGTGCTCACCGACTACCTGGCGCGGCTCTACCAGGTGGACGTGGGCGGTACGGAGGAGGAGCGCCAGGACCGCTCCGAGCGGGCCCTGGCCTACCTGCGCACCACCGTCGACCAGGTACTCGCCGCACACCGGGCGCGCGGCACCACCGCACGGGCCGACCACAGCGACCTGATCGCGGCCCTGGTCGCCGCGGGCGAGGCGCCGGCGCGGATCCGCGACACCGTGCTGATGACCATGATGGCGGCCCACCACACCACCGGCGTCGCCATCTCCTGGGCGCTGTACCTGCTCTCCCGGCACCCCGAGGCGGCCGACCGCGCCACCACCGAACTCGACCGGGTACTCGCCGACCGCGCCGCCCCCGGCTACGGCGACCTCCGGCAGCTGCCCTACCTGGACATGGTGCTCCGCGAGGCGATGCGGCTGTACCCGCCGGGCCCGTACGGCGCCCGCGAGGCCACCGAGGACCTCCGTCTCGGCGACTACACGATCCCCGCGGGCACGACCGTCTTCTACCCCTTCTGGGCGGTACACATGAACCCCGCCTACTGGCCCGACCCGGAGACGTTCGACCCGGACCGCTTCACCCCGGAGGCCACCGCCGACCGCCACCGGCTCGCGTACATCCCCTTCGGCCTCGGCCCGCGGAGCTGCGAGGGCGCCACGCTCGCGATGGTCGAGGCCAAACTCGTCCTCGCCGTCCTGCTGAAGCGCTTCCGCTTCGAGCTGGCCCCCGGCCAGACGGTCACGCCGATCGAACGCTTCGTACTCTGGGCCGCCGAGGACATCCGCATGAACCTCACCCCGAGATGACCCGCACACCGAGATGACCCGAACGGGTGACCGCTCGGCCACCGCCGGCTGTCGGTGCCGTCGGATAGCGTTCCTGCCATGCGCTACTTCAACACGGCGGGGCCGTGCCTCCCCTCGCGGCACTACATGGTGCCGGCCGAGGAACGGCTGCCGCGGGCCCGCGAGATCGTGGAGGAGGGCCAGTACTTCGTCGTGCACGCACCCCGGCAGACCGGCAAGACCACGGTGCTGGCGTCGATGGCCAGGGAGCTGACGGCCTCGGGAGAGTACGCGGCGCTGCATCTCTCATGTGAGAACGCGGAGGTGGCAGGGGAAGACTACGGCCGGGCGGAGGAGCTGGTGCTCAGCGCGCTCCGCCGGTCCGCCGAGGCGAACCGGCTGCCGGACGAGCTGGCTCCTCCGGACCCGTGGCCGGACGATGTGCCCGGGGCCCGGCTCCAGCAAGGACTGACGGAGTGGGTGCGACGCTGTCCGCGTCCGCTGGTGCTGTTCTTCGACGAGATCGACGCGCTGCGCGGGGAGAGCCTGCGCAGTGTGCTGCGTCAGCTGCGCAATGGGTTCACGACCAACCGCAGCAGCTTCCCCCAGTCGGTGGTGTTGTGCGGGCTGCGGGATGTGCGTGACTACAAGGCGGCCTCGGGCGGAGATCCGACGAGGCTGGGCACGTCGAGCCCGTTCAACATCAAGGTCGCCTCGCTGCGGCTGGGCGACTTCACCGAGGCCGAGGTGCACGCGCTGTACCGGCAGCACACCGCGGAAACCGGTCAGGAGTTCACGGCCGAAGCGCTGGCGCGTGCCTACTGCTGCACCCAGGGGCAGCCCTGGCTGGTCAACGCCCTGGCGTACGAGATCACCAGGCGGATGCGGGTCCCGACCGCCGAGCCGATCACGGCTGAGCACGTGGACGAGGCCAAGGAGCGGCTGATCCTGGAACGCGCGACGCACCTGGACTCGCTGACGGCCAGGCTCGGCGAGGACCGGGTGCGGCGGGTGATCGAGCCGCTGATCGCGGGTGAGTTGCCGGAGGAGGCGAGCACCTACAACGATGACCTGGCCTATGTGCGCGACCTGGGCCTGATCGCTCCGGACTCGCCGGTGCGCGTGGCCAACCCGATCTACAAAGAGGTCATCGTCCGTGTTCTGGGCACCAGGACGGAATCGGTCATCACCGCGGCCCCGAGCAGCTTCCGGCTGCCGGACGGCCAAGTCGACATGGACAAGCTGCTGCGCTCCTTCGCCGAGTTCTGGCGCGAGAACGGCGAGATCCTGGCCACCCACTCGACCTACCCGGAGGCGGCGCCGCAGCTGGTGATGATGGCGTACCTGCACCGCATCGTGAACGGGGCGGGCTTCATCGACCGGGAGTACGGGGTCGGCCGCCGCCGGGTGGACCTGCTGATCCGCCAGCCCTACACAGCCGCCGACAACGCACGATCGGTCCAGCGCGAGGCACTGGAGCTGAAGGTGTGGCGCGAGGGCCGCCCCGATCCCCTGACCGAGGGTCTGTCGCAGCTGGACGACTACCTGGACCGCATGGAGCTGTCCACCGGCACCCTCGTCGTCTTCGACACCCGCCCCCAGGCCGCCCTCGTCCACGAGCGCACCGCCTTCTCACAGCAGCGGACCCCCTCCGGCCGCACCGTCACCCTGCTCCGCGCCTGACCGCCGGAGCGAACGCGCCCGGCTACGGACACACGAGCCGGCGGTTCGCGCGCCGAATCGCGGGGTGGCGGCTCTATGGCGCGGGTGCCGCCAGGGTCAGGAGGATCCGCCGCAGTTCGGTGCGATCGCGGGGCGTGATCCTCGCCAACCTGCGGTCGAACTCCGTGCTCAGCGCTGCGAGCGCGCGGTCCCGTACCGCCTCGCCCTCCGCGGTCAGCACGAGCCGGTGCCGTCGCAGGTCGGCATCGTCGATCTCGCGCCGCATGAACCCTTTCGCGACGAGGCTGCGTACGTACACCGACACGCTCGCCTTGGGGATCATCAGCGTCGCCGCCAGCTCGGCCGGGTACGGCGAGGCGGTCACCTCGGTGAGCACGAAGAACTCTTTCGTCTCGATTCCGAGCGAGGTCAGTTCGGCGCTGCAGGCGTTCATCACGCCGGTCAGCAGACGATGGTTCAGCGTCCACAACTCGGCGACGTCAACCGGCACGCGAAACTCCCTTCAGATGGTACAGTCCTGAACTAGTTCAATAATGAACTAAGCCGTCCCTTGAACTGGTCGGTTATCGAACGAACTATAGGCGACGAGAGGCGGCATCAGGTGCTTCAGCACATCACGATCCCGCGCGGGCCGATCGAGCTGGCGGCCGACCTTCACCTGCCCGACGACATGGACGGGGCCGCGCAGCTGCGCACCGTGGTGCTCTCCATACCGGGCAGCAGCGTGAAGGAGCAGATCGGCGCGAACTACGCAGCGCGTCTCGCCGCCCGGGGCTTCGCGGCGCTCGTGTTCGACCCCGCCCATCAGGGGCAGAGCGGCGGCGAACCCCGCGACCTGGAGGACCCGTACCGCCGCAGCGAGGACATCTCCTACGCGATCGACGCACTCAGCACCGTCCCCGGCACCGACCCGGAGCGCGTCGGCGTCCTCGGCATCTGCGCCGGCGGGGGCTATGCGGTGTACACCGCCCGCACGGATCACCGCATCAAGGCGGTCGGCACGGTCGTCCCAGGCAACATGGGCACGTCGTTCCGCAGCTTCCAGCCGGACGGTCCGGTGGCCGCGCTTCAGGCCATGGCCGGCGCGCGCACCGAGGAGGCCCGCACCGGTGTGCCGGCCCGCACGAACTGGCTGCCCGACACCCTGGCGGATGCCGCCGCGGCCGGGCTGACGGACATCGACACGACCCAGGCGATCACCTTCTACCGCACCGAGCGGGGCGGGAACGAGCACTCGACGAACCGCCGCCTCTCACGCGGCGACTCGCTGCTCCTGGGCTACGACGCCTACCACCTGGTCGATCAGCTCATGACCCAGCCGCTGCAGGTCATCCTCGCCGGACGCATCGGCAACACCGGCTCCTACGAGTCCGGCATGCGGCTCTGGAAACTGGCGCCCAACCCGGTCGACCTGATGGTGATCGAGGGCGCCGGTCACTACGAGATGTACGACGAGCCCGCCTACGTCGACGCCGCCGTCGCCCGGCTCGCCGACTTCTATGTGCACAACCTGTGATCGGCCCGAGCCTGGGTGCGGTGCTGCCCCGTCAGCACGTGAACCGGAATAAAAGAACCCTCCCGGCCGCGTTTCCGGCGATCAGGAGGGCCTGGACGGGTGCCCCCAACGGGATTCGAACCCGTGCTACCGCCTTGAAAGGGCGGCGTCCTGGGCCACTAGACGATGAGGGCCGACGGCCCGCCGGGGCGCTGGACCAACCGCGCTCGGGGGCTCCAGCAGGATATGGGATGGCGGGGGGGATCGCCAAAACGATTCCTTCCGCACCCGGCGGGCCGCGGCGGGGCCGCGGGGGCGGCGTCAGGCGATGACGAAGAGGAGCGACGCCAGGCCGAAGGCCGAGACGCCGATCGTCGTCTCCATCACGGTCCAGGTCTTCAGCGTCGTCTTCACGTCCATGTTGAAGAACCGGCCCACCAGCCAGAAGCCGGAGTCGTTGACGTGGCTGGCCGTGACCGAGCCCGCCGCCGTGGCGAGGACGATCGCGGCGAGCTGCACCGCGTTGTAGTCCCCGTCCAGCACGGCCGGCTGGATCAGCCCGGCGGCCGTCGTCAGGGCGACGGTGGCGGAGCCCTGGGCGACGCGGAGGGCGGTGGCGACGATGTACGCGACGACGATGACGGGCAGACCCAGGTCGCTCATCGCGTCGGCGAGGGCGTCGCCGATGCCGCTGGCGCGCAGGACGCCGCCGAACATGCCGCCGGCGCCGGTGATGAGGATGATCGCGCAGACCGGGCCGAGCGCGGAGTCGAGGAGCTTCTCGATCATCTGCAGGCCCCGGCCGCGGCGGGTGCCCATGACGTACGACGCGACGAAGACGGTGAGCAGCAGCGCCACGGGGGTGGAGCCGAGGGCGCGGGCGACGTTGTACCAGGACTCGGTGCCCTCCACCCAGCCCGCCGCGCGTGCGGTGTCGAGGCCGGTGTTGGCGAAGATCAGCAGCAGCGGGAGCAGCAGCAGCGCGATGACGGTGGACGCGCTCGGCGGGGCGTCCTGCTTCTCCTCCTGCGGGCCGCCGGTGAGGATCTCGGGGACCTGCAGGACGATCTTCTCGCCGATCCACAGGCCGTAGAGGTAGCTGGTGACGTACCAGATCGGCAGGGCCATCACCAGGCCGATCAGCAGGACGAGCCCGACGTCCGCGCCCAGCAGTTCGGTCGCGGCGACGGGGCCGGGGTGCGGCGGCACGAAGACGTGCATGATGGAGAACGCACCCGCGGCCGGCAGCCCGTAGCGCAGCACGCCGCCGCCGAGGCGGCGGGCGATGGTGAAGACGATCGGCAGCATCACGACGAGGCCGGCGTCGAAGAAGATCGGGAAGCCGAAGATCAGCGACGCGAGGCCGAGCGCGAACGGGGCGCGGTCCTCGCCGAACTTCCGGACCATGGCGTCCGCGAGGCTCTGCGCGCCGCCGCTGACCTCCACCAGCCGGCCGAGCATCGCGCCGAGGCCGACGAGCAGCGCGACGCCGGCCAGCGTCGAGCCGAAGCCGTCGGTCGCCACCGGGATCACCTGCTCGGCCGGGATGCCGGCGGCGAAGGCGGTGAGGATGCTGACGGTGACCAGCGCGAGGAACGCGTGGACGCGCAGGTAGATCACCATGAACAGGAGCACGGCCACGGCCGCGCCGGCTATCGCGAGCAGCGGGCCCGCGTCCATTGTCTGGGTCCAGTCTTCGACCTCTTGGGCCAGATGCACCGTCTTCATGGGGAAAAGCTCCATCGCTTCTCGGGTACGGGGACAGGGGTCGCGTGCGCCTTGCGGCGACGGGTGTCACGGGTCGGGGGCGGGGGTTGGGGGACGGTTCGGGACGGGCTGGGCGGTCGGGTGGCCCGCCGGGGGAGGGTGGGGTGCTGTGCGGGGGAAGACGGGGTGGTGGACGTTGCCGCGGCGGGTCAGCCGGGGCGCGCCGCCAGGCCCAGCCGACGCAGCGCGTCGGCCGCCACCTCGTCGGGCGTCGCGGCGATGTCCACGACCACCCCGTCCTCGTCCGCCTCCAGCGGCTCCAGGTCCGCCAGCTGCGAGCCGAGCAGGGCCGGCGGCATGAAGTGGCCGGACCTGCCGCCCAGCCGGCGGGCCAGGATGTCGCGGTCGCCGTGCAGGTGGACGAAGCGTATGCGGGGACCGGCGTCGCGCAGGACGTCGCGGTAGCCGCGTTTGAGGGCCGAGCAGGTGACGACCGCGTTCTCGCCGGCGTCCGCCCAGCCCGCCAGCCACGCGGCGATGGCCCGCAGCCAGGGCAGGCGGTCGGCGTCGGTGAGGGGGGTGCCGGCGCGCATCTTCTCGATGTTCGTACGGGGGTGGAAGTCGTCGGCCTCCGCGAACGCCCAGCCGAGCCGGTCGGCGAGGAGCCGGGCGACGGTGGTCTTTCCGGCCCCGGACACCCCCATGACCACCAGTCCGGTGCGGGTTTCCGGCGGGGCCGGCGGCTGCGGGGAAGGCGAGGACACGACTGACTCCTAGAATGGTGTTACCAATCGCCGGGAAAGGTAGCACCAATGCCGGAGACAGGGGAAGAGCCGCGCCCGGGATACCCTTCAGCGGTGGAACTGCGGGGCGTGGGCGACGGGGGCCGGGAGGGCGTGGCAACGTCCGCGTCCGCGCCTCCCCCGCCGGCCGCCGCCCCCGTCGCGCCCGGTGCCTCACCCGGCGCCGCCCCCGCGCCCGGGGCCGCCGGCGCCCCCGACGCCGTCGTCCTCCACAGCTCCGTCCTCGACACCATCGGCGAGGAGATCACCGGCGGCGCCCTGCCCGAGGGCCACGTGCTCACGCTGGAGCAGATCCGCGAGCGCTTCGGCGTCTCGCGCACCGTCGCCCGCGAGACCATGCGGATCCTGGAGTCGATGGGCCTGGTCCGCTCCCGCCGGCGCGTCGGCATCACCGTCCAGCCCCGCGCCTCGTGGAACGTCTACGACCCCCGCGTCATCTGGTGGCGCCTCTCCGGCCCCGGCCGCAACGCGCAGCTCCGCTCGCTGACCGAACTGCGCATCGCCGTCGAGCCGCTCGCCGCCGGGGCCGCCGCCCGCAGCGCCTCCGCCGCCGAGCGGGAGCGGGCCACCGAGATCGCCGCCTCCCTGCGCGCCCTCGGCGAGGCCGGCGACCTCGACCGCTTCCTCGCCGCGGACGTCGCCTTCCACACCCTGCTGCTCCAGGCCAGCGGCAACGAGATGTTCGGCGCGCTCGCGGACGTCGTGGCCGTCGTGCTCCAGGGCCGCACCCAGCTCGGGCTGATGCCGCACCACCCCGAGCCGGAGGCCCTCGCCCTGCACGAGGCCGTCGCGGACGCCGTCGCGGGCGGGCGGGCGCGGGACGCGGAGACCGCGATGCGCGAGCTGCTCGCGGAGGTGCGGCACGCGATGCTCCCGCTCTGGGAGCCGCGTACGCGCGGGTGAGGCCCGCCCGCGGCCGACGTACGGGCCCGATCTCCCCGTCCCCGTACGCGCCCGGCGCCCCGTCCCCGTACGCGCACCCGTACGGCAAAAGGCCCCGCCGGCCGTCCTCGGACGCCCGGCGGGGCCCGCGCGGACTATGCGGCTCCGCTGAGCCGCACCCCGCTCAGTGCTTCTCCAGCTCCACCTTCGGCAGGATCCGCTCCAGCGGCGCCGGCAGCCACCAGGCGCGTCGGCCCATCAGCTCCATCGCCGCGGGCACGACCATGCACCGGATGATCACCGCGTCGACGAAGATCGCCACCGCGAAGGCCAGGCCCGACTGCTGCAACAGCCGGGTCGGGCTGAGGATGAAGGCCGCGAAGATCACGATCATGATCGAACCGGCCGCCGTGATCACCGACCCGGTGTGGGCGAGGCCCTCCCGCACGGCGCGCGACGGGTCGCGGTCCTTGTCGTTGACCCATTCCTCGTGCATCCGGGAGATCAGGAAGATCTCGTAGTCCATCGAGAGGCCGAAGACGATCGCGAAGATCATCACCGGCACGTACGCCTCGATGGGTCCGCCCTCGAAGCCGAGCGCCCCGTCCTGGAACACCAGCTTCATCACGCCGAGCGCGGCGCCGATGCTGAGGAGGTTCAGGAACGCGGCCTTCAGCGGGATGAGGATCGATCGGAACACCGCCATCAGCAGGACGATCGCGAGCCCCACGACGATGATCATGAACACCGGCATGCGGTCGGCGAGCTTGCCGGCGTAGTCCTCGGACGCGGCCGTGGCCCCGCCGACGAAGTACTCCGCGCCGGTTTCCGACTCCACCCCCGGCAGCACGTCGTCGCGAATGGTGCCGAGGAGGTCCTGGGTCGCCCCGTCCTGCGGCGAGGTGGTGGGGTAGACGAGGACCATCGCGGCCTCGCCCTCAGGCAGGGCCGTCGGGGGCGCGGTGGCGGCCACGCCCTCGGTCTGGCCCAGCGTCTGCGCCGCCGCCGCGGCGGCGTCCTCGGCGCTGCCGTCGCCGCCCTCGGTCACCACCAGGAACGGGCCGTTGAACCCGGGGCCGAAGCCGTCGGAGAGCAGGTCGTACGCCTGCCGGCTGGTGGAGTCGCTCGGGTCGTTGCCCGCGTCGTTGAAGCCGAGGCGGATGCTCAGCGCCGGGAAGGCGAGGGCGCCCAGCAGCACCGCGGCCCCCAGCAGGGCGGCCAGCGGGCGCTTCTGCACCGCCGTCGCCAGCTTCCGCCAGCCCTCGCCGTCCTCGGACTTGCCCTTGGCCTTGCGCTTCTCGGCCCGCGCGAGGAACTGGCGGGCGAAGCGCTTGCCGAAGATGCCGAGCAGCGCGGGCAGCAGCGTCAGCGAGGCGAGCATCGTCATCAGCACGGTCAGCGCCACGGACAGCGCCATGCCCTGGATCGAGCCGAGGCCGAGGGCCGTGAGGCCGAGCAGCGCCAGGATGACGGTGCAGCCGGCGAAGAAGACCGAGCGGCCCGCGGAGTCCATGGCCGTGATCGTGGCCCGCTCCGGTTCGACGCCCCGCACCAGCTCCGACCGGTAGCGGGCGAAAATCAGCAGCGCGTAGTCGACGCCGACGCCGAGGCCGACGAGGAACATGACCGGCGGCGTCCACGACGCGATGGTGAACAGGTGCGACGCCAGCAGGATGATGCCGACCGTCGAGCCGACCGCGAAGAGGGCGATGATGAGGGGCAGCCCGGCGGCGATGAACGTGCCGAACATCAGTACCAGGATCACCAGCGCGGCCACGATGCCGGCCATCTCCGCGGTGCCGGTCTCGCCCTCCGCGAGCAGCCGGACGGCCTCACCGCCCATCTCGACCCGGAGTCCCTCGCCCTCGATCTCCTGCGCGACGTCGAGGATGCGCTCGGTGTCCTCCAGCGGCATGTCCTCCGACACCACTTCGAGCTGCACGGTGGCGTAGCCGATCGTGCCGTCCTCGGAGATGGCGGTCGGGTTGTCGTAGACGCTCTGGACGCTGCCGACGTTGGGCAGGTCCGCGACCTCCGCGAGCATCGGCTCGACGCGCTGCTGCGCGCCGGCCAGCCCGCCCTCGTCCTGGAAGACGATGTCGATGGTGTCCGCGGCGCGCTCCGCGCCGTGTTCCTTCAACAGGTCGGCGGCTGCCTGCGACTCGGTGCCGGGGATGGAGTTGTCGTTCTTGTACGCGTCCCCCACGGCGCCGGCGATGCCCCACACACCGACCAGGACCGCCACCCACAGGACCACGGCAAGCCATTTGCGGCGGTGCGCGAAGCCCCCGATCCGGACGAACACCCCCTTCTGGAGGGGCGGCTCTGAGCTTTGTTCTCGGTTCTCGGTAATCGTCATGATCTCTTCCCCGGAGGGTCGTCAAACGTCCCCGGGGTGGGCCCCGGGCTTCCGTAGCCTGTTGACGACGTAGCCTTGCGAGGTGTGACATGGACACTCGTCGGATAGGGTCCGTGTCACACCGTGACCGGCCACAGGTGAGCACAGGACAGGGGAATGACGAAGCGGGACGCACGGGACACCGGACGAAACACCCCGCGGGACGCCGCCCGGGACACCGAAGAGCTGCTCGCGGGGTCCTTCGAGGCCAACCGGCCGCGGCTGCTGCGCGTGGCGTACACGATGACCGGCTCCCTCGTCGAGGCCGAGGACTGCGTCCAGGAGGCGTGGCTGCGGCTGCGGCGGATCGACGACCCGGGCACCGTCCGCGATCTCACCGCCTGGCTGACGACGACGGTCAGCCGGCTGGCGCTCGACGCCCTGAGCAGCGCGCGGGCCCGGCGGGAGCAGTACGTGGGCACGTGGCTGCCGGAGCCGCTGGTCGCGGACGACTCGCACGACCCCGCCGACCGGGTGACGCTGGACGAGTCGGTGAGCATGGCGCTGCTGGTGGTGCTGGAGCGGCTGTCGCCGGCCGAGCGCACCGCGTTCGTGCTGCACGACGTCTTCAGCGTGCCGTTCCCCGAGATCGCCGAGGTCGTCGGCCGCTCGCCGGCGGCGGTGCGGCAACTCGCGTCGCGGGCGCGGCGGCAGGTGGAGGACGGCCGGCCGCGGACGCCGGCGACGGAGGCGGAGCAGCGGGAGCTGGTGGACGCGTTCACCGCCGCCTGCCAGGACGGCGACCTGCCGGGGCTGATCGCGCTGCTCGACCCGGACGTGGTGCTGCGCGGCGACGGCGGCGGCAAGGTCGCCACGCTGCAGCACATCGAGCGCGAGGCGACGCGGGTGGCGCCGATGATCGTCGCGCAGGCCGGCACCGCGGGGCCACTGGACATCCGCCCGGTCGAGGTCAACGGCACGCCCGGGCTGGCGGTCCGGGGCGCCGACGGGCAGCTGTCGGTCATGTCGTTCACGGTGGACGCGGGGCGGATCAGCGCGATCGACATCATGCGCAACCCCGACAAGCTCGCGATGGTCCCGGACCTGGACTGAGGATCCCGGACCGCGGCGCGGTCCGGCCGCCGGGCCGGGCGGCTCACCTGCGCGGGACCGGGAAGGCCACCGGGCTGCGGTGGCCGGCCCGGTTCACCGCGCGCACGCCGAAGAAGAGGTTGTCCTTCGACTTGGGCACGGTATGCCGGGTCACGTCGCCGACCTCCGCCACGTGCGTCCACTCCGGCTCCGTCGTCTCCCGCCACACCACCTCGTAGCCGGCGAGGCCCGGCTCCGTGCCCCGGTCCCACACCAGCTCGGTGTCGTTGGTCAGCGCGGAGGTGACGATCCCCGCGCCCGTCGGCGTGCCCGGGGCCTGGGCGAGGGTCCACACGGCGGCGAGGCTGACCCGCGCCACGCGGGCGATGTAGCGGAAGTCGCAGAACTCCGGCAGGTCGCCGTACTGCTTGCCGTCCTCCACCCGGACGTCCTGGTGCTGGTGGGCGAAGTCCTCGGCGGGCTCGGTGAACCGGGCGGCGGGGAAGCGGCGTTCGAGGAACGGGATGTGGTCGCCGCCGCGCAGGTAGCGGTCGCGGCGGTAGATGACGCGGACGTCCATGCCGGTGGCGTCGTTGTCGGCCACGTCGCGCACGAAGCGGGCCAGCTGGCGCGCCGGCGAGTCGTTCTCGCCGCCGACGGAGCGGCGCGTGGCGGCCTCGTCGGGGGTCTCGGCGGTGGGGACGCCCTCGGCGAAGAGCCGCACGGTGTGCGGGTCGCGGGTGCCGTCGTCGGCGGTGGAGCTGCCCACGATGTCGTTGGTGAACATGCCCTGGACGCGGGCGCCCCGGAGCCGGAACTGCTCCGCCATGTGCGCGGCCCCGTACAGCCCCTGCTCCTCCCCCGCCACCGCGGCCAGCACGATCGTCGCGGCGGTGCGCCGGGTGGCGAGCACGCGGGCCAGCTCCATGGCGACCGCGACGCCCGAGGCGTCGTCGTCGGCGCCGGGGGCGTCGGAGGTGGCGTCCATGACGTCGCTGGCGCGGGAGTCGTAGTGGCCGGAGACGACGTAGACGCGGTCGGGGTCGGTGTCGCCGCGCAGGGTGGCGAGGACGTTGGTGATGCGGGTGGGGACGGGGATGCGGCTGGCGGGCTGCTGGACGTACGACTGCAGCTCCACGGTCATCCGGCCGCCGGAGGCGGCGGCGTGGCGGCGCAGCCGGCGGTGGATCCAGTCGCGGGCGGCGCCGATGCCGCGGTCGGGGTCGTCCTGGGCGGAGAGGGTGTGCCGGGTGCCGAAGGCGGCAAGGCGGCGGACGTCGGCCTCGATGCGGTCGGGGTCGATCTCGGCGAGCAGGGCGCGCAGCTCGCGGCCGGGGCGCTGGGCGGTGGCGGGCGGCCGGCGCCGG
>NZ_BAAAPF010000003.1:0-120980 GCF_039531005.1 Streptomyces synnematoformans | reverse complement strand
CCCACCGGGCGGCACCCCTTCTCGCACGCGCCCCCCTCCTTTCACACCCCGCCCCCAGGGCCGCCGCCAGCCCGTCCACCGCCGCGCCCGCGCGGGCCAGCGCCGCTTCGGCCCGGTGCTCGCCGCAGTCCTCGCAGCGGCCCGGCGCCGCCAGCAGCGCCGCCGCCAGCTCGCGGGAGCGGCTGCGGGCCGCCTTGTCGAGCAGCTGCGGCACCAGCCGGTCCATCGGCTGGCCTCCGTAGGGCACGGCGGGGCCGCGGGCGGCGGCCTCCGCCACGTACCGGCAGCGGCTCGCCGGCGTGTCCGCCTCCAGCCCGCGCTCCGCGCAGAAGCGCGCGAAGCCCGGCGGATCGAAGAGCGCCACCGCCGTGTACGCCCCCTGCGCGGCCCGGGCCCGCAGCACTCCCTCCACCTGCCGCAGATACGCGGCGTGGTCGTCGAAGAGAAAGCTCGGATACCGCCGCATCGCCGCGAAGTCCGCGGCATCCGCCAGCAGCCCCACCGTGCCCGGCATCTCCCGGCGCAGCAGCCGGGCATCCGTCCTCGTACGCGACATGACTCCCCCTCCACGGAGCGCAACCGATCACTACGCACCGTAGTCGGGGGGTCTGACAATCCGGCCGGCGGCCCGCCCGGGCGTCAGCCGCGGTCGCGCGCCAGCCGCTCGTAGAACCGCAGCAGCTCCACCCGGTCCACCGACCCCGGGTTGACCGCCTTCTCCAGCGGCGTGCCCTGCAGCACCCGCTTGACCGGCACCTCCAGCCGCTTGCCGGTCAGCGTGTGCGGCACGCCCTCGACCTCGATCACCTCGTCCGGCACGTGCCGCGGCGACAGCTGCTCGCGGAGCGCGTCGCGGATGCGGGCCCGCAGCGCGTCGTCCAGCCGCGCGCCGGGCGCCAGCTGGACGAAGAGCGGCATCCAGTACCCGCCGTCCGGCTCCTCCACGCCGATCACCAGCGACTCCCGCACCTCCGGCAGCCGCTCGACCACCTCGTAGATGTCCGCGGACCCCATCCGCACGCCCTGCCGGTTCAGTGTCGAGTCGGAGCGGCCGTGGATGACGACCGAGCCGCGGGAGGTGAGCGTGATCCAGTCGCCGTGGCGCCAGACGCCGGGGTACGTCGAGAAGTAGCTGTCCCGGTACCGTGCGCCGTCCGGGTCGTTCCAGAACCGCACGGGCATTGACGGCATCGGCTGCGTCACCACCAGCTCGCCCACCTCGTCCGTCACCGGCTCGCCCGCCGGGTCCCAGGCCTGCAGGTCGGTGGCCAGGCCGGCCGCCTGCAGTTCGCCGACGTGCACCGGCAGCGTCGGCACCGCGCCGGCGAAGCAGCTGCACACGTCCGTGCCGCCGCTGACCGACGCGATCCACATGTCCGACGCGCCCGGCGCCTCCCCCGGCCCCTCCCGGTGGAACTCGTCGTGGATCCACCGGAAGCCGTCCGGCGGCAGCGGCGAGCCCGTCGTGGCCACGCAGCGCACCCGCGCCAGGTCGAGGTCGCGGCCCGGGTGCACGTCCGCCTTGCGGCAGGCCATGACGTACGCCGCGGAGGTGCCGAAGAACGTCGCCCCCGTGCGCTCCGCGACCCGCCACTGCCCCGCCACGTCCGGGTGGCCCGGGCTGCCGCCGTAGGTGATCACGGTCGCGCCCACCAGCAGGCCGGAGACGAGGAAGTTCCACATCATCCAGCCGGTGGACGTGTACCAGAAGAAGCGGTCGTCCGGGCCGAGGTCGCAGTGCAGGGCGAGCTGCTTGAGGTGCTCCAGCAGGATGCCGCCCTGGGACTGCACGAGCGCCTTGGGCAGGCCGGTGGTGCCGGAGGAGTACAGCACCCACAGCGGGTGGTCGAACGGCACCTGCTCGAAGACCGGTTCTGCGCCGGTCGCCACCAGCGCGTCCCACTCCAGCGCGCCGTCGGGCGGCGCGGTGCCCAGCAGCGGGACGTGCACGACGGCGCGCAGGCTGGGCAGTTCGCGGCGCAGTTCGGCGACGGTCTCGCGGCGGTCGTGCTCCTTGCCGCCGTAGCGGTAGCCGTCGACGGTGACGAGCACCACCGGCTCCACCTGGCGGAAGCGGTCGAGGACGCTGCGGGCGCCGAAGTCCGGGGAGCAGGAGGTCCACACGGCACCCACGGCGGCGGTGGCCAGCAGCGCGACGACGGCCTGCGGAATGTTCGGCAGGTACGCGCCCACCCGGTCCCCGGGCCGTACCCCGAGCCGGCGCAGCTCCGCCGCCAGCGAGCCGACCTGCGCCCGCAGCTCCGCCCGGCCGACGGGCAGCGGCTCGGCGCCCTCGGCGACGTGCAGCAGCGCCGGGCCGCCGGCACCTTCCCCGTCGCCGGCACCTTCCCCGTCGCCGACGTCGTGGCGCAGCGCGTGCTCGGCGTAGTTGAGCCGCGCCCCGGGGAACCAGCGGGCGCCCGGCATCGCGGCGTCCGCGAGGACCGTCTCGTACGGGCTGGAGAACCGGACGCCGAACCACTCCGCCGCGGCCTGCCAGAACCGTGCCAGGCCGCCGTCCGGCGCCACCGACCAGCGGTGCAGCGCCGCGTAGCCCGCCTCCGGGTCGCCGGGCACGGGGACCGGCGCGCCGTGGTGCTCGGCGGCCCAGCGGTGGAAGCGGGTCAGCTGCGCCTGCTCGACGCGCTCCGGCCCGGGCCGCCACAGCGCGGGGGGCGGCTGCGGCGGCGCGGACGGCGCGGTCGGTTCTGTGGGCGACTGGCTCGGCATGGCGTGACTCCCGGGGTACGGCATCCGCATGAGGTGCGCGCCGCCGCCGGCCCGGTCGGGCGGCCGCGGCGCTCGGGGAGCGCCCGGCGAGGGGTGGCCGGTGCCCCGGGGAGACGATGCCACGTGATCGAATGCGGCACCAGTACGGCCCGCCCGCACCCCCGTACGGCGGGCCAGGGGGCGCGCGGCCGCACTCCCGGTGAACAGCGGTTGAACTCTCTCGCTGACCGAGATGGGCGGTGGCAGGCTGATCAGCATGGATCCCTCCGCCCTCCCCCGGCCTGCCCGCCCGGTGCGCGCCGCCGTCCGGAACCGGCGGGCCGACGCCGCCGCGCTCCCCCGCCGCCGCGTGGAGCGGGCCCGGGTGCCGGGGCCCGCGGTCGCGGCCGAACCGGCGCCCGGCGGGGGCCTGGTCCGCTTCGCCCGCTCCACGCTGCAGCTGCGCGTGACGACGGCGGGCGCGGTGTTCTGCGGCTGGGACGGCGCGGAGCCGGAGCCGTCGTACGCGCTCGCCGGCGGGCCGGAGACCGACGCGCGGGTGGAGCTGGAGCCGGACGCCGCGGGCGGCGGCTGGCGGGTGGTGTCGGAGCGGGTCACGATCGCGGTGTCGCGGCGCGGGGCGGTGGAGGTGCGTACGCCCGCCGGCGTGGTGCTGCGCCGGGAGCAGCCGCCGCGCTGGTGGGAGACCCCGGACGGCGCGGACGCCCCCGAGAGCGCGGGCGACGGTGTACGGCGCTGGGTGCAGCGCGCGCACGTCGCCCCGGACGCCCGGTTCTTCGGCCTCGGCGCCCGCTCGGCGGGCCCCTCCCTGCCCGACGGCAGCTACCGCCTGTGGAACAGCGCGCCCGGTGGCGCGTCCGCCCCCGGTGACGAACCGCTGTCGCTGACCATGCCGCTGCAGTTCGTCGTCGCCGACGCCGGCTGCCATCTGCTCTTCCACGACAACTCCTGGGACGGCAGCGTCGAGCTGTGCCGCGGCGCGGAGGGCGCCGGCTCCGGCCACGACCGCACCGGGCGCGTCGAGGTGCGCATGGACGGCGGCCCCCTGCGCTACTGGGTGATGGCCGGCACCCCGGCCCGCGTCCTGCAGAGCTGGGCGGCGCTCACCGGCTCCCCCGCCGTCCCGCCGGGCTGGGCGCTGGGCCACCAGCACGCCGGCCGGGACCTCGGCGGCGCCGAGGGCGTACGCCGGATGGTGCGCGGCTACCGCGAGCGCGGCCTGCCGCTGGCCGCGGTGCACCTCGGCGCCGACCACCTCGACGGCCACCGCGTCTTTACCGCCGACGCGCAGCGTTACCCCGGCCTGCCCCGGCTGGCCCGCGAGCTGGCCGCCGACGGCGTGCGCATGGTCTCGGTCGTCGACCCGGGCGTGCGGGCCGAGCCGGGCTACCCGGTGTACGACGCCGGCGTGGCCGCCGACGCGTTCGTCCGGGACGCGCGCGGCCGCCCCGTCCACGGCGTGGCGCGGCCGGGCACCGCGCTCTTCCCCGACTTCACCGACCCGCGGGCGCGCAAGTGGTGGGGCGGGCTCTACGCGGAGCGGCTGCAGCAGGGCTTCACCGGCTTCTGGCACGACATGAACGAGCCGGCTTCCTTCGCTCCCTTCGCCGCCTTCGGCGACACGGCCCTGCCGCGCTCCGCCCGGCACGCCCTGGAGGGCCGCGGCGGCGACCACCGCGAGGCGCACAACGTCTACGCCCTGCTCATGGCCCGCGCCGCGTACGGGGCGCTGGCCAGCCTGCAGCCCGACCGCCGCCCGTTCCTGTGCTCCCGCTCCGGCTGGGCGGGCCTGCAGCGCTACGGCGGCACCTGGTCCGGCGACGCGGCCGCCGGCTGGCCCGGGCTGTCCGCGTCGCTGGCGCTCGTCCTCGGCCTCGGGCTCTGCGGGGTGCCGTACGCGGGCCCGGACGCCGGCGGGTCCGGCGGCCGGCCGGAGCCGGAGCTGTATCTGCGCCGGCTGCAGCTCGGCGCGTACCTGCCGCTGTTCCGTACGCACGGCGCGTTCGACGCGGGGCGGCGCGAGCCGTGGGAGTCCCGGCCCGAGGTGCTGGAGCACGCGGGTGCGGCGCTGCGCGAGCGGGAGCGGCTGCGGCCCTACCTGGCGACGCTGGCCCGGCTCGCGGAGCGCACCGGCGCGCCGTACGTGCGCCCGGTGTGGTGGTACGACCCGGCGGACCGGGCACTGCGCGAGACCGCGGACGCCTTTCTGCTCGGTGACGCGCTGCTGGTGGCGCCGGTACTGGCCGCGGGGGTGCGGCGGCGGGCGGTGCGGCTGCCGGCGGGCCGCTGGTACGACACGGCGACAGGCCGCGACCTCAGGGGCCCCGGCACGGTGGAGCTGGACGCGCCGCTGGCCCGGGTGCCGGTGCTGGCCCGGGCGGGCGCGGTGCTGCCGGTGGCGGGCCCGGACGGCGGCACGGAGCTGGAGGTCTGGGCCCCGGCGCCCGGCGTCACGGGCGGCGGCGTGGTCGTACGGGACGACGGCGACGGCTGGACGGCGCCCCGGCTGGAGCGGTACGTCACGCGCTGGTCGGGCGGAACGTCGGTGCGGCGCGAGGACGGCTCGGAGCCGGACCTGCCGGTGCGGGTGCGGGGGAGGTAGGCCACCGGGCGGGAGCTGCGGCTCCGTCCGGCCGAGCGGCCCTCGTCGTCCCCTTGCCACCCGCCCGCGAGCGCGATAGTGAAAGGCCCATGCCAAAGAACGCCGCCCTTGCGCGCCTCCTGACCCGGCTCGCCGTGCCGGCCGCCGCCGCGGCCCTCGCCGTCACGGCCACCGCCGCTCCCCCGGCCACCGCGAAGCCGGAGCCGAAGGCCCCGGAGGAGTTCGTCGCGCTCTCGGACGTGGACCGTACGATCCTGCACGACATCCGCTACGTCACCCCGCACAACTTCACCGGCGAGCGCATCGACGGCTACCGCAAGCCGTTGTGCATCCTCACCGAGGACGCCGCCCGGGCGCTGAAGAAGGCGCAGCGGGCCTTCCTGCGGGACGGCTACTCGCTGAAGGTCTACGACTGCTACCGGCCCCAGCGCGCCGTGGACCACTTCGTGGAGTGGGCCGGGGACCTGGACGACCAGCGGATGAAGGACGAGTTCTACCCGCGCGTCGACAAGTCCCGGCTGTTCGAGGACGGCTACATCGCCGAACGCTCCGGGCACAGCCGCGGCAGCGTCGTGGACCTCACGCTGGTGAAGCTGCCGGCCGTGCCCACCCGGCCGTACGTCCCGGGCGAACCGCTCGTCGACTGCGCCGCCCCGCCGCAGGAGCGCTTCCCCGACAACTCGATCGACATGGCAACGGGCTACGACTGCTTCGACCCCAGGATTGCACCGACACTACATCGTGTGATCGGAGCAGTTCATGATCCGTCCGGCCCGCGCCTTACTCACCACACTGACCCTGGCCGTTCTGCCGCTGGCGGGCTGCTCCGCGGCTGACGGCAGCGGCGGCACCCAGTCGACGACCACGTGCAAGGAGACGATGCGCGACCTGGTCGACGAGGCCGCCGCGAACCCCGACGCCCCCACCGTCACCACCACCCCCGCCGCGTGCGAGGGGTTCACCGACGCCGAGCTGGAGGACATGGCCGGCGATGTCGTCGCCGAGCAGCTCGGCGACGCCTTCGACGACGCGCTGGAGACCACGGACGTCGACGGCGAGACCGCCGGCACGGACACCAGCTCCGGCCTGAAGGTCGGCGAATCCTACGCCTACGACGACGGGTTCACCGTCACCGTCGACTCGATCAGCGAGATCACCGAGTTCGGCGAGTGGGACGAGCGGCCCGAGCCGGGCCAGACCGCATTCCGCGTCACCGTCACCTTCGACAACGGTACCGCCGCGCCCGTCGACCTGGACGACGTCTTCCTCGAAGCCGAGGGCGCCACCAACGGCGGCGCGGTCGAGTACTTCTACGTGGAGGCCGGGTCGAAGGAGATCGCCGGCCGCATCGACGCCGGCGTGACGACCACGAAGACGAGCGATTTCGTCATCGACGACGCCTACGGCAGCAAGATCCTCATCACCGTCTCCCGGCTCGGCGAGGACACCGACTGGACCGTCGCCGACCCCGAGTGGACCGGGACCATCACGAAGGCGGGGCAGTGACGATGATCATCGCCTACGGAATCGCCGCCATCGCGGCTGCCGGCGTCGCCGCCGCCGCGACCGTCCTGGCCGGCGCCCCGGCCGGCCTCGTCCTCGCAGCCGTGTGGGCGGCCGCCTTCGCCGCGGTGATGCTCACCGCGGGCGTCGCCGGCATGAACCGGCCGGCCGGCCAGTGACCCCGGCGGACCGCGAGCTGCTCGTCCAGGCCGTGCTCGGGCTCCTCGGTGAGGCTCAGGACATCATCTTCCACGAGTCCGCGGAGCCCGGGGACTGGGCGTACACCGACACCCGGGACGACGAGCTGCTCACCGCGGCCGGCGCCGTCGCCGACCGCCTCGGCTCCAGGGTCGACGCCGTCCGCGACGAGATCCGCCGCGCCCGCCGCCTCACGAACCTGCGCCGCACGCGGCGCTGACCCTCCCCCGGGCGCCCGCCCGGGCCCACTGCGCCACCGCCCCACCGGACGCGCCGACTTCCCCCACACCCTCGCAGCGGGACACGCCCGTCCCGTGACCACGCACGACCTGATTCCCGGAAGGAAGCCATGTCCGACAACGCTCAGCTCGCCCGAACCGGCGGTGCCCTCGCCGTGACCATCGGTGGCGTCGGGACCGTCACCGGCTGGTGGCTGCTCCTCGTCCCCGCCGCCGTCGTGGCGGCCGGCGCCCTGCTCATCCGCGCGCGGTTCCGCCGCGGCCGTACCGCCGGCGAGCGGTGAGCGGCCGGCACCGAGGGGCCCAGGAGCACGCCGCCGTGATGCACCGCGGCGGCGTGCTCCTGGCCGCGGCCTTCACCCTCGCCGCCCTCACGGGCTGGGCCGCACACCACGCCGTCACCGCCGCCTCGTGGGCCGACGGCGAACCCGTACGGCTTGCCGCCGTCTGGTCGTGCACGTTCGGCCTCCTCGCCATGCAGACGCTGCTTTACCACTTCGAGCGGCCCCGCCGGCTCACCGACCGTACGCGCCGGCAGCTCGACGCCCTCCATGTCGCGGTGATCATCCCCGCGTACAACGAGGACGACGGGTACCTGCGCCTCGGGCTGGAGAGCCTGCTGCGGCAGACCCGGCTGCCGGACAGCGTGCACCTGGTCGACGACGGCAGCACCACCGGCGACTACGCCGCGGTGCGCGCCTGGTGGGAGCCCGCGGCGAGAGCCGCGGGGATCGCGACGACGTGGCAGCGCACCCCCAACGGGGGGAAGCGGCACGCGCAGGCCACCGCCGTCCGCGCCGCGGACCGCGCGGACGTGTTCGTCACGGTCGACTCCGACTCGTGCCTCGCGCCGGACGCGATCGAGCAGCTGCTCGCCCCGATGGCTCGGCCGGACGTGCAGAGCGTCGCCGGCGTCGTCATCGCCACCAACGTCAACGCCAACCTGCTCACGCGGATCACCGACCTGTGGTTCGTCACCTCCCAGCTCACCGACCGCAGCGCGCAGTCCGCGCTCGGCGCCGTCCTCGTCAACTCGGGCCCGCTGGCCGCGTACCGGGCGGCCGTCGTCCGCGACAACCTCGACAGCTACCTGAACGAGCAGTTCATGGGCCGGCACGTGATGTTCTCCGACGACAGTCTCCTGACGCTCTACGCGCAGCTGCGCGGCAAGACGGTGCAGCAGCCGTCCGCGATCGTGTTCTCGGCGATGCCGGAGCGGTTCGGGCACCTGACCCGCATGTACCTGCGGTGGATGCGCGGCTCCACGATCCGCGCCGTGTGGCGCTTCCGCTACCTGCACCTCACCCGGGTGGCGTTCTGGGCGCACCTGCTGCGCTGGATGCAGCTCGCCCTGGCGAGCACCGTCATCGGCTGGCTGCTGATCGCCGACCCGCTGATGAACGGCCGTACGCCGCCAGCGGCGATGCTCGCGGTGCCCGTGCTCATCGCCTGGACGCAGGGCCTGAGGTACCTGGCGCTCGTGCGCAGCGACGTGTCCGCGATATCCCGCACAGCGACGTGGCTGCTGATGCCGCTCGCGGCCGGCCTCGCGTGGATCGTGCTGCGGCCCCTGCGCTGGTACGGGATGGCGACGTGCGCCCGTACGGGCTGGGGCACGAGGCAGGGCGGCGCGGAGGTGTCCCTCGACGGCGGCAGCCCGCCGGACACTCAGGTCCTGCCGGCGCGGGCCCCGGACGACACCGTGCCGCTGGTGAAGCTGCGCGACCCGGACACGGAGACGACGCTGCAGGTCGCACTCCCCGTCCGCTGAGGCCCGCGCCCGCTGGCATTGGCGCCGGCGGGCGCGGTGGTCTGCCCCGTGCCCGGGCGGGGTCCGCCGCCGAGCTTCCCCCGGCCCGGGCACGGGTGCCCTCGTACGGCCGCGGCGCCGTACAGACCCATGGTTCTGAAATTTACCTGGTCAGGTAAAGACAATCGCTCATGATCGTCGGACTGTGGCCCGGTGCCCGCCCCGCCCGACGACGACACCCTCGCCTACCGCCAGGCCGTCGGGGCACGCATCCGCGAGCTGCGGATACACGCCAAGCTGACGCAGTGGACGCTCGGCGACCTCGCCGGCGCCGACCACAAGACCATCCACCGGATCGAGTACGGCGTGACCGACCCGCCGTTCAGCCTGTTGATCCGCATCGCCTGGGCGCTCGACGTCGACCTGGCCGACCTGCTCCGGACGTGAACCCGTGCCCGGCCGCGCGATGGGAACGCGGCCGGGGCCGTACCCGGCCTCATTTTTGATTACATTCATCCCCTTTGCAGTGGTACCCGAGGAAACACGAACTGCATGCACATCCGCATTTGGGCTCCCAATGCATCTCCTGGGAGCAATGCATCTCCTGGGAGGCATAGACGATGTCGTCGGAGGTGAGCACCTCTGATCTCCTTCCGTGATGGGTGATCGGCTGACCCGCCGCGCGTACCAGCGGGGTGCCCCGCCCGCCGGTGCAGCGCGGCGGACGGGGCCTCCCCCAGCCGGCCCGATACGGTCGACCGGCCGGGGGCCCGCCCCCTGGCCGGATGATTCGGCACGGCCACCAGAGGGCGGGAGATCAGGGGGTCGGGCGTGCCCGTTCGAGGACTTCCACCTGCTCGGGATCGGCGTCCCAGGGGGGCCCGCTGCCCATCGTGGGGCGCAGGTGGGGGATGCCTCGCCTGATGTCGGTGACGACGGCGCGGCGGCCAGTGCCGTGGTCTCTCACGGTGTCGCCGATCTCGGGTGGGCGGTCGCTGCCGGTCATGAGCGCCGCCCCCCGCCCGTGGTGCACGGCTTCGCGCACACCCAGTACGCGCGGCCGGCGGGCGGGATGGTGGCGACGAACCGCTGCACGCGCAGAGTCGTGGGGTCGCCGGGCGCCTTGCAGTTGATGCACATGGGGGCGACCAAGTCCATGTCGGTGACGGTGACGGTGACGGCCGTGCCGCTCCGGTCGAGTACTCGTGGGCTCACGTCATCCCCGCTTCCGGGCGCAGGAGCCGCAGATCATGCCGTAGCGGCCGTGCGGCCGGAGGTTCGTGGTCGCCCCGCAGGCGCACCGGGTCCCGCGGCGGCGCCGCTGAGGCAGCGGCTCGGGCAGCCGGTCGCTGTCGGGCACGGCCGCCGCGGAGCCCTCGGCGCCCGCGGTCACGACTTCCCTCCTCGGCAGCGCGGGCACCGGCACGGCGGCCAGCTGAGGGTGTCGAGCGGTTCGCAGTCGCGGGCGTAGAAGCGTTTCGGGCGCCCCCATCTGCGTCCGCTGTCGCGGGACACGCGGAGGGTCAGCAGGGGCTCGTCAGGCGCCGTCGACGCCTCTGTGTGGGCGGCCATGCTCGGACGGTAGGCGCGCCTGAAGGTGGGAAGGGGCAGAGATTCTGCCCCTCGCGCAGACGTTCGGAGGGTTACGCGGCGAGCAGGCCGATCTCGTCGGCCAAGCGGGCGGCACGCTGCCGTCGGTCGGGGCTCTTGGCCTCGGTCTCCTCAAGGATGATGCGCCGGGCGTAGCCGTTGTACCGGATCGTCTCGGGGGCCGCCTTGTGGGCCTTCTCCAGCGTCGCCATGGCCGTCTCGACCTGGCCGGCGAGCTGGTAGCCGCGGGCTTCCTCGATACGGTGCCGGGCCCGCCGCGGCCGGGACGGGATGGTGACCGCGTCCGACTTCGCGGCCTGCCGCACAGACTCGCCGCCGGCGTGCAGCTCCACAGCGACCGTCACGGCGTGGGCGCCCATGATGGCCTGCCCGAACGAGGTGATGGGGTGGTAGAAGTCGGCGGGCAGCCGGCGCGCCTTGCGGCGGGCCTCGTCCCAGTGCCCCCACGCTTCGCCGTCTGCGCCGCGGCGGGCGGCGGTGTACCCCAGTTCGAAGTCCAGCGCGCCAGCGATGGCCAGCGTCCGGTCATCGGCGTCCGGCAGCAGCGGCCGAAGGTAGTCGACGGCCGCGCGGTTCACCTCATCCGCGGCGTCGAAGTTCCGCGGCCCGGCGTCCCGGTGTGCCTGTGCGAGGAGCCATGCGGCGGCGCCGATGGCGTGGGGGTCCTCCGACTCCTGCGCGGCGACCATGCCGCGCTCGGCGACGCGCCAGAGCAGCGAGCTGTCAGGCTGGTAGGCGAGGAAGAACTGTGACAGCGAGTACGCCTCGGCGAGGAGTGACTGCACAGCGCGGCGTTCAGCGGCGGTGTCCGCCTGCCGGGCGGCGAGTTGCGCGTCGATGAGGAGTCCGGGCAGCAGCCCGCCGACGACGTCGCGGTGGTTGGGGGCGGAGTGCCGGGCGGACCAGGCACGGTCCAGCCGGGCCCGCAGGTGCGCGAGCGTCGGTGCTTCGCGGTTGCCGGGCAGGGGGAACAGGTTGATGGCGTCGCGGACCGCGGGGAGCTTCGCGTGCCCGGGGCCGATGAACATGTCGACGCTCATGGACTGGTCGCCGGTGAGGTCGGAGAGGTCGCGCACCCGGAGGATTTCGGCGATGCGCAGGATCATCGGCAGCTTGGGCACCTGGAGTTTCCCTGTCTCGACTTGCTTGACCCACGAGGGGGACTTGCCTGCGAGGCCGGCGAGGACAGGGCGGGACATGCCGCGGCGTTCGCGGAGGATCTGCATGCGCTGGCCGAAGGCGAGCGGTTCCGCGAACGGGTCGGGGGTACCATCTGAAGGCGTCACGGCCTTACCTCTTCCTCTGCAGCTCGACACTGCCAGGGTAAGAGGTAGGGCCGGTTCTGTGTGAGGTCGACCACAAACTGGTGGCTGCCGCACTACGCTATGCGCCATGACCGATTTCGCCGACGAGGCCAGGTCTAGGGCGGCCCGCCTGCTCCGCATGGCCAACACGGACGACCCGCGGGAGCGCGAGGCGCTGGTGGCCTACGCTGCCTCGACGCCCGATCCCCCGCTGATGGACGCGGCCGGGCTCGCGACGCGCGGGTGCACGCAATGCCGACGCACCATGTGGCAGCAGCGGGACGTGTGGGTGTGCTCAGGCTGCGGCGGGGTGGAGGACGACATCATGAGGTGTCCCGCCTGCCAGGTACCCATGGCCCCACCGGCGGAAGGCTGGTTCGGCCGCTGGTCGTGCCCGAGCTGCCCCCGCGTGGCGGTCCGCGGCGATTCCGCCACTCAGATCGAATGGCGGGAGCAGGACCGCCTCCACGCGATTGATCTTCTGGACGCAGCCATCGCGAAGCGCCGCGGCGAGAGTTGAGAGGGTGTGCGGTCACTCCACGTGGCCGCACCCGGGGCTGGAGCAGACGTACTGGGACTCGTTGGTGGGGGTGCCGTGCTCGTCGGTTTCGACGGTCTTGTACATGGTGCCGCCGCATTGTGGGCACCCCTTGGTCTCTGTCCACACTCCCATGTGACCTCCTCAGACGACTCCCCCGGAGGTTCCTAGGACGCCCGTCGCACCGCCAGCGTAGCCGCCGCCACCGACAGCGGGCACGCGAAAACCCCGCCAACCGACCGGCTGACGGGGTTCGACTGCGCGCATCTACCAGATCCGCGGCGGCCGACGCTGACCGCACGCAGGACGAAGCCCGCCGCCTGGGAAGGGCCGACGGGGCTTCTGAGATCCCAGGAAGTCCTTCGTACTACGCTCCCGTACCGCCATCCAACACGCCCCTATCGGCCCCGCCCTGGTCCACTGCGGTGATTCGGTCGACCATCGCCGTGAACGCCGCTCGGTGCGCCAGGGTGTGACGGGCGCGGTGCCAGACGTAGCGGAAGTACATCGCCTGCACGGGCGCGGTCAGCTCCGCCAACTGCTCGATCTTGAGGTGGTCGTCGCGATCGGAGAGCCACAGCATCCGCGCGTGCGCGGCGTACGCGGCTGGCACGTCCCGCAGTTGCTCGGTCGGCCAACCGCCCGCGAACCGCTCGACGTTGTCGGCCATCCAGCGGGTGGCGTCGTCGATCTGCTGCATCCACCGCCGGCGCTCCCCGACGAGCCGCTCACGGACTGAAGGCGTGCAGTCCGGATCGTCCGTCGGCGGTAGCTGTAGCCCCCGCAGCCGCGCGCACGCGCAGAGGATGACCATGAGGTTGCGGTTGAACGTGTCCCGGTCAGCGTATGCCTGCTGAATTCGCTGCCGGCGCGCTTCAATCCGCGGGGTGACCGTGAGGCCCGGGGCCACCACCGCTGCTACAGAGGTGATCGCGACTCCGCCGAGGAGCAAGAAGTAATCGAGCATGGGCTGATGCTGCCCTCAGCGACTCGGTTTCGCCGAGTTAGCAGCATTGAGGCATCCACAGCGGCGCCATGAGGTAAAGGGAGACTCCCGAACGCACGTCACCCCTCCCGGAGGAGGGGCGACGGCTTCCAGACGTGTCGGCAGCTACTGCGCGTGCTCATACTCGACGACCAGGCCCGGGCACTCAGCGGCCCGCGCCACGAGTGCGTCCCGTTCGGCCTCATCGACGGCGAGACCCCACCTGCTCTTCGTCGCAACCCAGTCGGACAGGTACTGGCAGGTGGCACTCTCCGCCGGCACCCACCATTCAGAGGGGTCCTGGTCTGCCTTCTGGCGGTTCGAGCGCGCGGTGACCGCGACGAGGCTCCGTTCGCTGCCGAGGTCATTCGCGTACCGCTCGCGCCGCTGGGCATCCCAGCCGGAGGCCCCGCTGTCCCAGGCTTCGGCAAGCGGGACCACGTGGTCGATGTCGAGCCGACGTGCCTCGGTGACCACCTGCTCGTCGTAGTACGACGTCCAGCTGCCTCCAGTGAGCCGGCACCGTGGGCCGACCTCGGGCGCCACGACCGCCTCGGCAATCAGGACCTCGCGTCGCGTATCACAGGAATCGCGGTCCTCGTCGATCCAGTGGTTGAACAAGTCCCGGTCGTATCCCGTCCTGTCTTCGGTCGCCACGGGCAGGGCGGCGATGGCGGCCTGCACGGGCACCGCCTCGGGGGCGGGGGCCTGGGCGGCAGACGCGGGTACGGAGAAGGATACGGCGGTGACGGCGGCGGCGGCGACCAGGCCGCGCAAGATCATTCGCATGACTGGATGCTGCGCCGCCGGAGCGTCCGGGACTCGCCGCCGCGCCGTCCCTCACCCCCATCAGCGATGGCCGGTCAACCCACGCTGACGGAGCCCCGCGCCGGGGCAGCGGGAAGCAGCCCCGCCGCCCGGAGGCGGGGGGTCGGCTGCGTGCGTCAGCTCTCCCAGGGCCACGCCGCCGCCCGCCCGACCTCCAGCAGCTACCCCTCAAGGTCTTCTCGCCGCACCAAGTAGTGCCTCTCGACGCGCCCTATGTTGCTGACGAGGGTGTCCTCGCCGACCTGAACCCAACGCTGCCAGTACGCGGACCCGCCATGGTTCTCGCCCCTGCACGAGCATGTGCAGTCGTCGCCCTCAGCGCGCTGGCAGCGCCGGTCGCAGCGCTCGGTGGTTGAGAACTCCAGGTAGACGTCGACCTCCCCGAACCGGTCAGCCAGCGCTTCAATCAGCGTCCTGAGGTGGGGCTTCGCAATCTCCCACCGCCCGGGCGTCACGTCCTTGTTCCAGTCGGGCCGGATGCGCTGGCTGCCGAGTTCATCAAGGAGCCACGCCCGGTTCGTCGCGCTGTACGGCATCCTCATCCACAGCCGCCGCTGGTCGTACTTCCGGCGTACCCAAGGTCTTTGCACAGGGCGTTCCTCCATGTTCGTCGCGCTTGTGTGACACTCGCACCACGCGGCTGGTTGCACTGGAGCGCAAGGGCTTCCTCGAAGTCCTCTGGTGAGTCGATGGCCCAGCACCGCGACCATCAGAGTCACCCGACGAGGGCACACGAGAACCCCGCCGCCCTGCACGGGCGGCGGGGTTCTCAAGGGGTGTCAGGCCGCCGACTCGCGCTTCTCCCACAGATCGGCGATCAGGTCGAGGCCCTGGGCGGTCACGTAGGCGACCGAGCAGTTCCATCCGTTGTGGGCCTCGGCCTTCACCTCAAAGTGCCCAGAGTTCTGGTACGCCCTACGGGGCAGGTTCCTGCGGCCTCCGGACCGGGAGGTCATCTTGCGGAAGATGCCGATCTCAACGAGCCAGCCGGTGAGCGTCCGCACGTCGACCTTGAACAGGTCTGCGGTGTCCCTCATGCCGATCAGGCCCTCGGCGTCGAGGAATTGTTCCCACTTCCCGGCCTTCGGCTCCAGCTCCTTGTTGACGGCCTCCAGCTCGGCGTTCCGGGCGGCGAGCGCACGCTTCTCCCTGATGAGGCGCACGGCGTGTTCCGCGAGTTCCAGTTCGTCGGGCGGGCTGTCGGGGAGCGCAGTCTCGGCCCGACGGGTCTGGACGGCGAAGTAGGTCTGCGCAGCGGCAACCTCCGCTTTCCGCGGATCGCCGTTCATGGCGACCATGTAGGCCCCGTACCGAGACAGCTTGTAGTTCATCCGCTCACCGGGAGGCGCGTTCCCGCTGGTGGGAACGGGTTCCCGGAGCCGGGAAACGTGCAGCTCGGCCGTCTGTCCGCTGTTGGTGATGGCCACCTTGGCGCGCTCGATGGAGTCGGCGAAGCGCTCCCACTTCAGGTAGCCGAGCAGCGGCATGAGGTCGCGGGCGGACCACCACTCTCCGTCGTCGCCCATTCGCTTGATCCGGTCGAAAGGCGTGCCCCCGCTGTTGCCATTCAATCCGGGCTGGATAGGGTTGTTGTGTGCCATGGAGTCCTTACCTCCTGGTGCCGGCCCCCGGCGGATGTGACCCGCGCGGGGGCTTACATGCGTGTGGGCCCGGGTCGAACTGCGATCCGGTTGACGAAGATGGTAGCGGGCGTTACCGACAGCGCCGCGGTTTCCAGGGCGCATTGGACATTCGCCCGGCGCGCGTACAGAGCACGAGAGCCCCCGCCGCCCTGAGGCGGCAGGGGCTCAGCGGCCTACGGTCAGCTCTTCCAGGGCCACGCAGCGGTGCGCCCGGCCTCCAGCAGCGGCGCCATCCGGAACGCGGCGTCGGTCAGCCCGCCGAAGGTGTGCCGGTTCTGCTGCCCCGACGGCCCGTGCCCGGCACGGTACCCGGCGAGGTTCCACGTGTACACAGGCACGGTGGCCGGGACCTGCTCGGTCGGGTCCCCGTAGTAGCTGTAGTGCGCCTGCTCGTCGGTGACGATGAGCACCCGGTCATGGCCGCGGAAGTGCTGGCGCACCGCGTCCGCGGTGTTCGTCCCGCCCATCTCGCCGAACTTCGCCAGCACGCGGAGCATCGACTCACCGCGGCGAAGCGGCACCGGCCGGCTGCCGGTGCCGAACTCGACCAGGTCGGCCTCCTCGGCGGCGAGCGCGACGGCGGTGCCGAAGATCGCGGCGGAGTCGGCGCGGTTGAGCTGGGTCCGCTCCGAGATGCCGCCGAACATCGACCCGGACCGGTCGACGAGCACCAGGGTCCGGCCCCGCAGGGCAGGCACGTTCACCAGCGAGGATCCGAGCGCCTTCTCCAGCGGGTGACCCCACCGCAGCGACGGGACGTGCTTGTACGCCGCCAGGAACCGGAAGGGGAACTGGCGCGAACGCACCACCTCCTCGGGGTCCGAGAGGCGCGCGGCGACGGCCGCCGCCGTCTCGTCCGAGACTCCGGCCTCGTCGAAGTTCCGCAGATTCCGCAGCAGCGCCATGTAGCCCATCGACGGGATCACGGCCTCCCACGCCGTAGCGTCCATCGGGCCCTGCAGCCACCCGGCCAGCGCCTCCCACGTCATCGCGGCGTCGCGGAGTGCCGACTGCGCGGCCGCCCCGGTCAGCAGCTTGCGCCGCTCGGCGACCGGCATCGCCGCCAGGTGCGCGCGGGCGTGCAGGGTCTGCAGCGACTCCGGGATCGCCGCATCCCGGCCGTGGCGCCGGTCGATGGCGTGCCGGAACAGGTCGCCCTGCCACACCTTGGCCGGCGCGGGGTGCACCAGCTCGACGACGTCGCCGAAGCGGAACCCGTACCCGGCCGTGTCGTACTTCAGCAGCGCCCGCTCGGTGTACAGACGGCCGATCGCGTCCTCGATGCCGCGCTTGACGGGCTTCGGGATCGCCCGGCCGTAGCGGGACGTCCAGTACGCGAGCAGCTCCCCGGGCTCGTCCGCGCGCCGCAGCACGCTGGAGATCACCGTGCGGTTGAAGCCGCCCCCGAGGCGGGACGCGGCCTGGGCGTCCGGCGCCAGGTCGCCGCGCGCGACGGCGGCGAGGCGCGCCTTGACGAACTCCGCAGCGCCGACGAGCGCCGCGGTGCGCAGGTTGCCCTCGGTGCGCAGCCAGCCGAGGAGGCCCGCGGTCCACTGCGGGTCGTCGACGGCGAGCTGCCGCACGAGCTGCTCGTAGCGGTCGTCGCGGTCGCCGGCCTTCTCGTAGAAGGTGTCGGTTCCGACCATGTTCGCCACGGCGAGCAGGAACAGCTCGCTCTTCGCGTCGCGCACGTGGCCGGTGGCGCCCTCGAAGGTGACGGTCCGCTCCCCCGTGGTGGTGACCGGGGAAGTCGCGTTGGGGCGTGCCGTGCGGGTGTTGAAGCGGGACATGAGAAAACCCCCTCTGGGTGGAGGGGGAGGCGTTGCGTTGGGGCGCCCGAGATCGGAGTGCAGGCGGGGTGCCTCCTGCCAGTGAGGCTGCCGGGGCCGCACCAGTGGTGAGTCCCGGCGGGATTCGAACCCGAACTTCGTTGAAGTACCCGTCTGCGTCGCACCGGGCGCCCCGATGCGTAGCCTCCCGAGATCAGTAGCGGCACCGGTTCGTTTCATTGCCAAGAAGTAACCGGGGCCTTCGCACCGGGAGGTGCAGAAGTATGTGGAGTTGTGAGTCCAGAGATCAAGGTCGGTGACGGGCACGTTAGGTGCTCTAGCCGCTGAGCTACCGCCGGGGTACCCGGCGACCGGGATTCGAACCCGGGACCTCCCGCTTTCGAGGCGAAGTAACCGTCTCCTGCGCACCTGGACAGCTACACAGTAACAGGCTCAGCCCGGAAGGGCGTTCGAATTTTTCTGCACCCGTGAGATGGCCGCGGCGGGGCGCGCTCCGGTTGCCAACTGCCGGTCTTCGCGTGCAGTCTCGGTCCCTCAGCAACGCGGAACGCCCCGGCCGCCCGAAGGCGGCCGGGGCTTCTCGTTGTGCCCTTCGGCGGGATTCGAACCCGCGACAACCGTTTACGCTAAGGCCGGCTCGGTGCTCTTCTCGGGTCGGCTCCATGGGCCGTTGCCCGACCGCCTGAGCTACGAAGGGCAGCCTCTAGCATCGCAGACGCGCGCCAGGCGCGTTTCTCCTCGGCCCGGGCCGCGCCCTTCTCCCGCGCGGTCGACGGGCAGTCCGCTCCGGCCAGCGCCCGGCAGTACGGGCACCAGGCGTGGCGGCACACACCAAGCATGCGGGCCATCACAGGTACTGGCGGCGGTGCGGGTCGAGCCCCATGGACAGGGCGGCCGGCGCGTCAGGGTCGTCCGAAGGCGGAGGCGTCTCGGTACGCCGGCACACCAGGGCATCCGGGTCCCACGCGGGTGCCTGGAGGGTGTAGCCGTCCGGGCAGGTGGGGCCTGGCGGTCCCGCGGGGCCTGTTGCTCCACGGGCGCCGTCCTGGCCGTCGGTGCCGTCCTTGCCGTCCGCTCCGGCCGGGCCCGGTGGACCGGACGGGCCGGGCGGCCCGGGCACGGTGGAGTCGGCGCCGGGTGCGCCGGGGCTGCCGGAGGGGCCGGGAACGTTCGAGTCCGCGCCGTCCGCGCCGGCTTCCCCGCGCGGCCCCCGCGGGCCGGGGCTCGCGGAGGGGGCGTCACGGCCGTCCGCGCCGGGCTCGCCCTTGGGGCCGCGGGGGCCGGTGACGGACTCCCCCGGCTCGCCGCGGCTGCCGGGCGGGCCGGCGACCGGCTCACCCCCGAGGCGTTCGACCTGGCCCGCGAGCGCGTCGCGGGCTTCGGTGGCGGTGCGCAGGTCGTGCTGCATGTCCTGGATGGCCCAGACGATCCACGCGACGACCGCCCCGAGGGCGACGGCGACACCGACGGCGATGAGGTCGCCGCGCCGCCACCGGCGGTCGTCGTCCCGCAGCTGCGCGCGCGTCACGTGCCGCCCCCCTGGGTGAGCATGATCAGGACCGGGAGCAGAACGCCGATGAGGGGGATGATGACGGCGCCGATGAGCCACCGGCGGGTGGCGACCAGCTTCTCGGCGTCCTTCTCGCGGAGCGCCTCCAGCGCGGTGACCCGGGCCATCAGCGTCTCGTGCCGCAGGTCATAGATCTGCTGATCCACTTTCTCGTCGAGGCGGCGGCCGAGCTGCTGGATGTCGTCGCGGACGTCGCCGAGCCGGTCTTCGAACCGGCGGGCGATCTCACCGAGCGTCGGCTCATCCGGCACTCAGCGCTCCCAGGTCAGACGCCGGGCGCGGCCGACGCGCTGTTCCGGTCGCCGACGACGCGGGAGGCGATGCCCTTCACCAGCGACCCTGCGGCGGCGAGCCCCGCGGCTCCGACGCCCTCCCAGAAGGAGGCGGACAGCATGTCGGCGGGGCCGGCGGCGACGAGGAGGCCCGCGGCGGTGACGACGAACGTGGCGAGGACGCGTTCGAACAGGTCGCGGGCGTAAGTGCCTGCGGTGCGTGCGATGCTGCTGACGTTGGACATGACGTCTCCGATCTGTGTGAAAGGGCTCAAGGGCTCAGACGGGCTGCGCGAGCTGCCTGCAGCCGATGACGGTGCCGGCCGCGTTGCGAACCTCGCGGTACGGGACGAGGATGTCGTCGCGGCCGTGCGGCACGAGGGCCAGGGCGACGGGCAGCGAGACGACGTAGCGGACCCCGTCCCGCCTGGGCGGCATGTCCGCGCGGTGGCCGAACTCGACCAGCTCGGTGCCGTCGTGCTGGGTGCCCAGCTCGACCGTGGCGAGCCGCGCGGGGGTGGCCTCGGGCTCGATGACGGTGTGCAGATGGGCGTCGAAGTCGTCGAGCCCATCCTGCCGCTCGGCCGCGTAGAGGCGGATGGGGTGCGGCGTGAGGTTGAGGATCAGGGTCCTCACGCCTTCCAGTACAGGCCGCGGACGCGGCTCCTCTTGATCCGGGCAGGCTCCGTGTCGGACGAGTCCGCCGGGTAGTAGCACAGCTCGAAGGTGACGGTCTCGTCGTCGTGCAGGCCGCCCACGCCGAAGAAGTCGGCGAAGGTGCTGCCGGCCGTGGTGAGCCGCTCCGTGATGCTGTCCTTCCAGCGGGACCCGTCCGGCCGCTCGTGCACGTACCGGCCCTGAAGGGTGCCGTCGACGGGGGCCTCCAGGGCGACGCTCACCCGCACGCTGTACGCCTGCGAGCCCTTGGGGACCAACGTGGGGCCGTCGATGGACAGGGTCCGCCACTCGCCCGGCGTGCGCGTCTTCTTACCGTCGTCGGTGCGGCCCACGATTTCGGGCACGTCGTCCTCCTGGGGTGTGCTGCCCGCGGCGCGGGCGAGGATGGGCGCCATAGGGAACGCTCCCGGGTCGCCATGGAGATTTTCGGGAACGTGCATGTGCCCGCAGTGCCCGTAGAAGCGGCGCCACTTGGCGTGGCTCATGCGCACGCCGTTGGCGCCGTACGACGCGGGGTACGGCTTGAACGTCACGCCGCTGGTCAGCGGCACGCGGTGCTCCCGGTGAAGCCACCGGGCGAAGTCGGCGAGGTCGCGGACCGCCCAGGCAGGCAGGTCGCCCATGTACAGGTAGTCGCGGCCCGCCCGGTACGTACGCGACCCGAGCCGCCAGCTGCTGGCATGGCGGGAGTCGCAGGTGCCGACGACCTCGATCTGCACGACGTTCGCCGTGTTGGTCTCCACGCCGCCGCCGAGGTTCCGCAGCGCGCGGCTGGAGGTGTCGATGCGGAAGTGCTGGTACCAGCGCATCTTCTTCGCCGCGAAGTCCGGCTTTACGGTGAGGTTCGGGGCGCTCGAACCGCCGCCGTACGACGGCAGCGACATCCCTTCGGTGGAGTGCCAGCAGACGCAGTTGATCTCCATGGCGTCGCCGCCGTAGTTGTCCTCGTACCAGTACGCCCTGCTCGCCGGCGGGTAGTACTGAGGGCCGGTGCGGGCCATCACAGCCTCCCCACGCTGCGCGCCCTCTGGAGGCGTATCGCCTGCTCGATGTCCTCGCGGGTGATGCACGCGGTGTCCATGTCCACCACGTGCCTGGCCGGCGGCAGCTGGCCGCCGCGGTCGTACGCGCGGGGCGGCGGGGCCGCGGCCGACGGCGGCCGGAGCCGGTAGTGGTCCCTTACGTACGCCAGGCCGATGCGGATGCGGGTGAGCGGGTCCATGGGCGGGCCTGCCTTTCGGGCACGAAAAACGCCCCGCTGGAGGGGCGTGGAGAGGGGACGGCCGAGGATCAGGTAACGGAGATGTTCGACCACGTCGGCTTGCTGGCGAGGGTGTTGACCGAGCCAACGGTGAAGTGCCAGTACCGGCCGCGGTAGGCGACGTTGCTCACGGCCAGCTCGTACGGCCCGACGTCGGTGCGACGGAAGATCACCTGGCTGGCGGTGACCTCGATCTCGAACGTCATGTAGACGCCGGCGACGGGGGCGGCGGTGGCCAGGGTGCCCAGTTGCGTGCCGGAGGTCACCCCGGCGGTGTGCGTGTAGATCTGGATGTCGCCGTTGCCGCGGACCAGCGCGTGATAGCCGCCGGAGGCGTTCTCCATGCTGAACTGGTACTTGTCGTCCGAGAGCTTCCCGAACGCGGCCCCGGAGTGCTGGTTGCTCGCAGGCAGCACGTCCCACTTCATGGAGAAGCCGATGACGTAGCCGTCAGCTGCCGGTGTCCGGTGCCCGCCCATCAGGATCGAGTCGTTGGGCACCTTGTCGAGGTACATGCCGCCGGCGCCGTCGTACTTCGGGGCGTAGTCCTCGCTGTAGTTGGCAATGCCGAGGGTGCCGGGCTGGCTGACCCGGGCGTCAAACAGGTCTTTTGCCAGGGTGAGGTCCTGGTTGAGGTACACCCACTGGGCCTCCATCAGCCCGGTGACGCCGAGACCCGTCAGCCGGGTGATCTCGGCGTGTCGGTGGACCTCCCAGCAGATGACGGGCTTGCCGCGGGCGATCACCTCACTGATCCGCTCGTCCGTCATGCCGTACGGCACGCCCCACATGTCGACGCTGGCGTCGACCGCGTCGAGCTGGGCGTCCGTGGTGCCGGCGTCCATGTACGCCCACACCGTCCAGCCCTCCGCCGCCCTGGTAGCCAAACCCCCCTGCCCGTAGTGGGCCTTCCACACGACGCTGCGGGCGTAGCCCGGGTAGCGGTCGAGCATCAGGTCGCGCAGCGGCACGATCGCCTCGTTGCTCTTCGCTTCGAGGAAGATCACGGCCCTGCCGTAGAGGGCGTCGAGGACCTCGGCAAGGGTGGGGATGGGCTGGTTGGCCCAGCCGGCGCCGAGGAGGCCCTGCGGGGTGACGCGGACCTGCTCGCGCAGCGCCGCGTACGTCCAGTCGCTGATCGGCCCGGTGTGGTCCGTCATCCGGTCGAGCGTGGTGTCGTGGAAGCACACCGGGACGCCGTCCGCGGTCAGACGCACCGACACCTCGATAGCCTTCGCGCCCGCTGCGAGCACCGACTTGTAGGCGGCGAGGGTGTGCTCGGCGAATTCCCCGCCGGAGCCCCTGTGCGCGATCGCGAACGGCGTGGTAGCGATCAGGTTCGCGATGCTCGGGTCGTAGATGTCGTCGAGGTCGAACAGCTGCGTGCCATGCGGGTTGGCTGCCCCGGTGTGGGTGTCGAGGTCTGTGCGCGTCCCGGATATGTCGCTGCCGAGGTCTGTCGCCACCGCCCGGCGGCGCGGGCCGGACCCGCCGTTGGCGTCGAAGTACAGCTCCGCGACGGTGTCGGGCCCGAGGAACTCGGGCACCGCGCCGACGACATCGGCGGTGAGGATGCCGCCCTCGATGGGCGTGCTGTCACCCGCGGTCAGCAGGTCCGTGTGCTGGCTGCCGCCGCTGATGGCGTTCCAGCAGGTGACCGATGCGCCGGGCTGCAGTGTGGCGACGTTGTCGTCTCCGGCGGTGATGACGTAGTCGGCGACGCCGCCGAAGAGGTGCCGGGCCACTCAGCCCACCACCCAGGAGATCGTGGAGCCGGTGACCGATGTCCCCGAGGGCACCCCGGAGTGGTTGGTCAGCCAGATCTCGCCGGCCCGGCCGTTGGTGTTGTTCGCGGCGTAAACGGTCACCCTGCCGGCGCCGGTGGCGCCGTAGACGATCCCGTGCATGTCGCGGTTGGGATGCCGGTACGTTGACGGGATCGCCACCGGCAGCCGCGAGTCCGTCCCCCCGCCGAGGTTGCCGCCCGTCCGCTCGAACGCGCCGAGCCGTAGACACACGACGCCCGTGCGTCGTTCCAGCACGGTGGCGACGTTGATGCTCCACGGGGTCGCGCTCCCGTCGACGACAACGACGCCGGAATCGTCGTAAAGCACGCGCCATGCGGAGCCGTCCCAGCCCAGCCAGCGGCCCGTGTCCGTCTCATGGATCTGATCGCCGCGGCGCGGCAGGATCGGGCGGGTACTGGAGGTGCAGGGGCTGACGCGGCCGCCGATGAACTGCTCGTAGCGGGTGACCGTGACGCTGCCGGCACCGTTGGGCACTGATACCAGCGCGAGGGGGATCTCCCACACCCCGGTCGTGGCGTTATTTCGGATCAGCGATGGCGAACCGCTGCCCGGGGTGCCCTCCTTGACGACGGCGCGGACGGTCCAGTCCGCGCGGTCCAAGCGCAGGCAGACCCAGTCCGTGCGGTGCTGCCCGCTCGCGTTCGCCGAGATCGTCAGCGGCACCGCCGTCGACCCGGACGACCAGGCGAAGCCGCGGACGATGGCGTACCGGTCGGCGGCGACCAGGACCTGCAGGCCCGTGCCGGCGGTGACCACCGCGGCCTGTACGGGGCTGCCGTCGATGCCGTCGTCGGACAACCGGCTGGCGGTGCGCTCGTACTCTGCCTCGGTTACGGCCCCGCTGTTGTAGCTGGAGTTCGGCCACGAGTTCTGCGCCACCCCATCACCTCCGTGTTTCCAGGCGCCCCAGGCGGCGGGCGAGGTCTCTGATCTGGCGCACGAGCTGCGCCTCGGTCGTGGAGTCGTCGTTGCCGACGGTCGTGGTCACCAGCTCGCCGCCGTCCGGCGTGGCCTCAAGGCGCATCGAGCGGACGACGTCCGCGATCTCCATGCCGGAGTAGGGCACGACGGACACCCGGTCGCCCAGGCCGTAATCCCGGCCGGCCTTCAGGTCGTCGGTGTCGACGCACACCGTGGACAGGGCCGCGGTGGGGTTGTCGTTGCCGAGTTCGAGGTTTCCGGCCTGCGTGAGTTCGCCGTTGGTGTCGGTGGTGCCGGACTGGTCGACGAGCTTCTCCACCCGCCACCAGTCGGCCTGCGCCCCGGAGGTGACCTCTACGTACGCGCGGTCGCCGGTGTCGCCGCCCTGCACCAGCTCCGAGGTGGCCAGCGGCGCGCCGAGCGTGAAGGAGACGCTGCGCAGGTTGCCGATGTCGCGGGAGAAGCGGGCGGTCGCCGTGCGGTCGACGGGCGCGTACACCCCGAAGCGGATCTCCGACCCGACCTGGCGGGTGCGGAAACCGAGGCCGCCGCCGCCCGCGGCGACGGTGCGGCAGGCATCAAGAACGGGTTCGAGGCGCGTGGTGATTGCTGTTGCGGTGCCGACACCGGCGACGGTGTCGAGGACCAGCTGCTCGATACGCCGCGTGCTGATGGCGCCCGGTCCGCAGTTCTCGTCGACCAGCTGCCGGATGATCAGCTCGGCGTTCTGCGTGCCCGAGCTGGGGATGACCCGGTTGACGTCCGCCGTCGTGACCTGGGAACCGAACGCGAGGGCCGGGTCCGGGTAGGTGACGAAGCCGGCGATGCGCGCCAGGTCGTCGGTGAAGGTGACTTTGAGCAGCCCGGGCGATGGTTCGCCATCGACGGACCACTCATAGTTTTGCGGCTCCTCGATGGGGCCGGCCATCCAGATGTCCTCGTCGCGGATCACGACCAGGCGGCGGCCGGGCTGGAGCAGCGCGGCGGTCTCCGAATGGGCCGGCACCGTCAGCGCGCCGGCACCGGGCTCGTTCCACAGCAGTTCGGCCGACAGCTCCGTCCAGCCGTCCAGGGGATCGCCGAGGAGGCTCAGCGACTTGTCGGTAACCAACAGGGTGATCGCCACGGCCCTCCCGCAAGGTCGAAGGTGACGCGGCGAACCTCGGCTCGTCCGGGCGGGGCTCGTCCGGGCACCGCAGGGTTCGGCACAGCGCGGCCTGCGGCAGGTCAGGCGACCTCGTATCTCGGGAAGAACGACAGGTCGACGGCGGAGCCGGGGCCGCTGCCGCTCAGCTGGAAGCTGATCTGGTTGGCGCCGGGCTCCAGGCCCCACAGCACGGCGTCCGGCCAGTCCAGGGCGGCGGTCCAGTTGGAGCCGTCCTGGTAGCGGACCTGCGGGGGGTCAGTGCGGACGGTCACCTGCTGCCCTGCCAGCAGCGGCCCGTGCGCGATGCCGGCCGCGTCCGGATCGAGGGTGAACGACTCGCCGGTGTCGTCGTTCATGAACTCCACCAGCGACGCTGGCCCGCTGATCACCCACGTGGGCCACACCGTGATGTCGCCCGGGTTGAAGACGGTGGTGGCGCCGAGGACCTGCCCGGAGGACACCGTGGGGAAGGGGTCGAGGAACGGCACGCCCACGCTGTGCTCGCGGTGCACGACCTGCGGCACCGGGTCATACCAGTAGGGGTCCTCGCAGGCCAGGGTGATCACGGCGGTGTCGTCGATGCGGTAGTGGCCCTGCTCGCCCGAGCCGGTGAACCCTTCCCGGTAGCGCACGCCGATCCGGCGGCGGGTGCCGTCCGGGCGGGCGATCTCCAGGATGCCGGGGCCGTCGCGCAGGGTGCGGGTGAAGGCGCGTCCCAGCTGCCGCCAGCGGTCGATGAACTGGCCGTGGTCGGCGCCGTACACGTGCAAGGGCCAGACGATGTCGCGGACCTGCGGCTGGGCATGGCGGAGCCGGCCGCCGCCGCGCGGGTAGGGGTCGAGGGTGAGTTCGTACGGTGCGGCGTCGATACCGGAGACGCCGTCGGCGAGGGTGAACCAGCCGTGCCACGGGTCGGTGAGCGGCCAGACGCCGCCGGCGGGGTCGGTGTAGGTGGCCTGGGGGCGGCCGGGGTTCGGCGGAAGTGCCGGCGGCGGGGCCTGTGCCGGCGGCGGATCGGTGGGCGGCGGTTCGGTGACGAGGCTCGTGATGATCGGCAAGCTGCCCTCCCCGGGTCACGTGGGTGGTGGAAGGAAGGGCGGGCCGGTGGGCGGCCGGTCAGTGCGGGCGGCCGGCGCGCATCCGGGCGTACTGCTGGCGCTGGACGCGGTCGAGGTCGGCCACGGTGAAGTCGGCGGTGCGGGCGTTGATCTCGTACGTGATCGAGGTGCTGCCGCCGCGGGCGCCGGTGACGCCGGCGGTGGCGGCGCCCTCCATGGCCCGGAACTGGGCCGGGGTGAGGACGGCTTCGGGCTCGCGGAGCCCGTTGAGGCCGATGCCGCCCGGGGGGAGCCAGCCGCCCTGGTCGTACCAGTGCGGGGACTGCCGCTGCCAGAACGACCAGGCGGACGCCGGGGAGCCGTAGCGGCCCTTGATGTAGCCCAGGCCCCACTTGATCTGCGTGGCAGGGTTGGTGCGCCAGTCGGAGCCGGCCGACGCCATCTTGCTCGCGGGGAGGCTCTGCGGGATGCCGTAGGCGCCTGAGCTGGGGTTGCGGGCGAGGTGGTTCCAGCCGGACTCGTGCTGCCACAGCTTCTTCAGCGGCCCGAACTGGGTGGCCGCCCAGCCGTAGCGGCCGAGCATGGTCTTGGCGATCTGCTGGTTGCGGCCGACGGCGCGGGCGTTGAAGCCGCCGGTGCCGCCGGTGAGGTACGGCATCGGGTCGACGGGCACGCCGCCGCGGCGGGCTTCGAGGTGGAGGTGCGGGCCGGTGACGTTGCCGGTGGCGCCGACGCGGCCGATGCGCTGCCCCCGCTGTACGGGGCCGGACCGCTCGATGATCGACGACAGGTGCGCGTACAGCGACGCGAGGTTCTTGCCGTGCTGGATGAGGATGTGGTTGCCGTAGGGGCCGCCGGAGCGGGCGTAGGCGACGGAGCCGTTGTCGACGGCGCGTACGAGTCGGCCGGTCGGGGCGGGGAAGTCGAGGCCGGTGTGGCGGCCGGAGGCCCACATGGCGCCGCGGACACCGAAGCGGGTGCCGTACGGGGCGTCGACGGGCTTGATCCATTGGCCGGAGCCGAGCTGGCTTTCCTCCTTGCCCTTCACGGCGTCGAGGACGGCGTCGAGGATGCCGTTCGGCACGGCCTTCGCGAGCTTCCCGAAGCCGCTGCCGCCGCCGGGGATCTTGTCGATGAGCGCGCGCAGCGGTTTCGCTGCGGCCTTGACGGCGGTGTAGACGCCGCCGAGGGCCAGGTCCTTGACCTTGCCGGCGACTTTGCCGAGGAGTCCGACGCCGCCGCCGACGAGGTTGCCGCCGACGTCGCCGATCTTGTCGCCGACCCAGTCGACCGGGCCGCCGTGCGCGCCGCGGGGCTCGATGGGGCCGCCGCGGGCGTAGCCGCGGCCGCGGCGGAGTGCGGCGGCGCGCATCGCCTCGATGGCGGCGTGGCCGCCGGCGCTGCGGACCTCTTCGGCCGTCCACACGTGCTCGCCCGTGGACAGGGCGGCGAGGATCGAGTCGGATGTCTCGGTGCCGGGGCCGAAGACCGGGCCGCCTGTCGCGAAGCCCTTCGGGTTGAACGGCTTCAGCTTGTCGATCGGCAGGACCTTCGCCGCGGCGTTCCACAGGCCGACGATGCCCTTGTTGTAGACGGTGTCGATGATGAACTTAACGGGCTTCTTCGTCAGGCCCTTCAGTTTGTTCCACGCTTTGCCGATGCCGTCCTTCGCCTCCCGGAACGCATCGGCCACCCTGCCCACAGCCTTCTTCAGCGTGTCGAATACCGGGCGGATGCCGTCACGCCAGGCCGCGCGGATGGCGCCGCGGATCTGGGACCAGACGGGCTTGACGACCTTGGCGTGCAGCCAGCGGAAGGCATCGGCGAGGGTGCGGATAGCGCGCCTGACCAGGTCGAAGTACCGCTGGACGACGTGCTTCCACCAGAAGGAGAAGATCGCGCCGATCGCCTTGAAGACGACGCGGATGACACTCCGCCAGAACCAGGTGAACACCGCGGCGACGTTGCGTACGTAGAAGCGGACCAGCTTGAAGTAGCGGAGGACGATGTTCTTCCACCAGAAGCGGATGATCTTCCCGATGGCGTCGAAGGCGGTGGCGAAGATCTTCTTCCACAGCCACAGCACGACGCTCCCGATGCGCCCCCAGTAGTCGATCATGAATTCGACGTACGGCTTGATGATCTTCTGCCAGAGCCAGACCATGATCCGGCCGACCCAGTCGAAGAACGGCATCAGGACCCGGTTCCAGAGGAACAGGCTGGCGACCTTGATCGCGTTCCAGGTGGCCTGTACCGCGGTGCGGAACCACCCGACGCGCTTGTACGCGTAGATCACCGCGGCCACCAGCGCGACGATCGCGACGATGATCAGCGTGATCGGGTTCGCCGTCATCGCGGCGTTCAGCACCACCTGCGCGAGCGTCCACGCCTTCGTGGCGATGATCACCAGGTAGATGCCCTGGACAAGCCACGGCAAGGTCTCCGCGATGGACGCGACGCCGCGGGCCATGGCGCCGAGGATCTCCAGCGCCGGCCCCGACAGCGGCGACAGGGACTTGGAGATCTCGTAGAAGGCGCTGCCGATGTCGCCGAGGCCCTCGGCGAGCACGGGCGCCATCTCCGCCGAGTAGGAGAGGAACCCCTCGAACTCGTCGCTGCCGCGGAGCCCCTGGCCCCAGTCGCCGAACCGGTCGGTGATCGACACCATCCGGTCCTCGATGGAGTCCATGTGCGGCAGGAACGCGCCGATGATCCCGCCGAGCCCGCGGCCGATGTTCCCGATCGCGCGGCCGATGCCGACGATCGCCGGCCGCACCCCGCCGACCAGGTCGTTCTTGAAAGTCTTCCAGCCCTTCGACTGGAACCCCCGCGACGCGCGGTCCTGGAGTTCGCCGACCGCGTCCGCGGCCTCACGGACGAAAGGGGTCAGGCCCGGCAGCGCCCGCCGGGCGCCGTTGATGCCGCGGGTGAAGATCGGCATGATCTCCGGCTGCAGGTCGCGGGACCAGCCCTTGAAGGCCGACCGGAGCCTCAGGAACGCCTTGAAGGTCCCCCGGGAGGCCGGGGTCATCGCCGCCAGCGCCTGCCGGTACTTGGCCTGTGCGGCCGCGGCGGTGTCGGCGCCGCCGGCCGCCGACAGCTGCGCCGAGCGGATCTGCCGCTGCGCCGCGGCGATGGACTCGGCGGCCGACTGCTGCGCCGCGACGAGCTGGTCCTGCGCCCGCGCGACGGACCGGGCCCCGTCCTCCTGGACCTTCGTGACGTTGCGCTGGGCCTCGGCGACGCGCTGCTGGGCGGCGGCGATGTCCTGCTGGGACCGCACCTGCTGGCGGGCGGCCTCGCGCTGCGCGTCTGCCAGCGCCTCCTGCCGGTCCCGCACGGACCGCTGCGCGTTCGCCAGCCGCTCCTGCGCGGACCGCACCTGATCCGAGCCCTCGACGCCCTGCCGGTCAGCGCGCCGCTTGTCCGACGCCAGCCGGGAGGTCTCCAGCCGCTGTTCCTTCAGCCGCTGGACGGCCTGGTCGTAGTCCAGCTGGGCGCGGGCCTGCTCCTGCGCGGTGGCCTTCGCCCCGGCGGCCTGCACCTGCCGCAGCCGCGCGGTGGCGTCGGCGAGGCTCAGCTCCGCCTCCCGCTCCGACAGCCGCGAGGAGGTGAGCCGGTTGCCGAGGTCGACCAGCTCCTCGGCGGCCTCCCGCCGTGCGGCGGTGAGGTCGCGCTGCGCCTGCCGGGCGTCGCGCTGGGCGTCGGCGAGGGACTGCTCGGCGTCCTCGACCTGCTCGGCCGCCTGCTGCTGCCGGTCGGCCGCCGCCTTCACCGCCGCGGCGAGGCCGGTCTTCGCGTCGCGTACCTGCTGCGCGGCACGCCGGTTGGCGTCGGCGGCCTGCCGGACGGCGTCGGCGACGCCCTGCTCGGCGCGCCGGATCTGCTGGCCGGCGTTGCGGTGCGCCGCGGCCAGGGCCTGCTGCGCCGCCTCCAGCTGCATGGTGCGCTGCGCGGCCTGCGCCGCGGTCTGCCCGCCGCGGGCGGTCGCGTTCGCCGCGGCGTCCTGCGCGGCCTTCTGCGCCTTCAGCGCGTTCCCGATGTCCATAAGGGCCGGGACGGCGGCGGCGCCGGCGGCGCCGATGCCCGCACCCGCGGCGGTCGCCGCGGCGGCGAGCGACCCGATCCCGGCGGCGAGCACCGGCACCGCCGGGATCGCGACCAGGCCGCCAAGGGCGGCGGTCAGGACGAGCACCGCAATCACGGCCTGGCGGGTGCTGACGTTGATGTCGATGTCGCGGCCGTCGAGCGCGGACACCGCCGCGCTGACGGCGGCGAGTTCTCCCATCGCCTGCCCGGTGTCGATCCGGACCTGCACGTCGGCATCCGACGCGGACAGTGCCCGCAGGCGGCCCTGGATGGCCTGGATCTGCGCCAGCGCGGCGCCGGCGTCGATGTCGACGCCGATCTCCTGGTCGGCCAGCCGCGCGAGCTGGGCGCGCAGCCGCAGGATCTGCGCCTGCGCCGGCGTGGTGTCGGCGTCGATGTCGACGTCGGGGAGGGCGCGCATCGCCGCCTGGATTCGCGCGCGGGCCGCGCGGGCGAACGCGCCGCCGGCCTCGCTGCCCGGACGGGCGGCGGCGGGGGCGGCGGCGCGGCCGCCCTGGGTGACGCCGTCGCTGATCGAGTCGCGGACCTCACTGGTGATGCGGGCGGCGATCTGGGCGCCGATCTGCTGCCCGATGCGCTGCCCGACCGTGTCGAGGTGCGACTGCATCGCCGGGCCGAAGGAGCGGCCGGCGGCGTCTCCGGCCTCGTTCCCGGCGCGGGTTCCCGCCGGCACCAGCGCGGAGCGGAGCCGGCCGTGGATGCCCCGCGTGTTGGGGACGATGTCGACTTCGACGCTGCCGACGGTGATCGCCACAGGGCCCCCCTCCTGCGTGCGACGTGAGACAGAGAGGGGCTAGCCCGGCGGCGGGCCGTTGATCAGGTTGAAGAGGACCTCGGCGGCGGCGTCGCTCATCGGCGCCGTCTTCTTCTTCGGCTGCTGGACGCCGGGGCGGGGGATCGGCTCCGGCGGCTTGTCCTTCTTCCGCTTCTTCGGATCGCTGTTCGCGACGGAGAAGGCGTAGAGGTGCTGCCGCTGCACGTCGACGAGGAGGGCGAGGAGCTGCTCGGCGGTGGACCAGCGGCCCTTCTCCGGCTCCGCGGCCTCAGACGCCTCGGCGAGTTCCTCCTCGGGCGCGGCGTTGCGCAGCGCCGTCATGGTGTGCGACTCGGGCGGCAGGTGCTGGAGGAGGACGCGCAGCCACCGCCAGGTGCGCTCACCGCGCAGCACCTCGCCGATGCCGTAGCCGCGGTCGATCAGGTCGGCCTCTACCGCCGTCGGGTGCGCCTGCCAGACCGACCACGCCCACTGGACTTTCCCAGGTCGTCGCCGCCCGCCTCGCTGGCCTTCTGCGCGAAGTGCCCGAAGGCGTCCATGTCGGGGTCGAGTTCCTCATAGATGTCGATGTCGTCGGGGTGGAGGACGAGGTCCATGAAGCCGTCCATGTCGCCGCCGACGAGGGCGCGCATCGCGCTCGCCCGCCACTTCCCGGCGGGCAGGGCGCGCACGTCCTTGGTGATGCCGTCGTGCCCGGCGAGTGGCACGAGGACGTACGGGTCGTCGGGGTCATGCTCGGCCTCAGCCTCCTGGGCCGTGGCCTCCTGGAGTGCCTCGTCGGAGGCTTCGAGCTGGCGGGAAGTGCGGTTGGTGGGCATGCGCGGGCCTTTCTGTGCGGTGCGCGGGCTCGGGTGAGGAGGTGGTTGGGAGGTGGGGGTGGGTGGTGGGCCGGGCCCGCGCCAGGTCGGCCCACCACCCGTCCCGGGACGAGGCCCGGGAGTCAGGAGCCGGTGTAGGCCGGCGTCGCCGGCACGGAGTCGACGTGGTAGACGGTGTTGCCGGCTTCGTCGGGGTAGGCGGTCACGGTGATCTCGTAGCCCGACATCTCGTCCTGCTTGAACGTCACGTCGCTGCGGTCGGAGATCTCGCCCTGCGGCACGTAGAAGGACTTGGCGACGTCGCCGTCCATGACGAGGAAGTACCAGGCGCGCCGGTCCGGGATGGGGGACGCGGTCTCGGCGTACGACGTGAGGCCGCTCTCAGGCTGCAAGTCGGCCGCGGGGATGCGGTACATCACCGACTGCACCGCCACCCGGGACGTCTCCCACAGGGTGACCCCGAACGTGCGGATCGACTGGGTGATCGTCGTACGGAACGGGCTGGTGAGGCCCCAGGGGGTGAACTGCTGGGAGTCCTCGTCGAAGCCGTAGACGAGTCCGTCGTCGCTGATGGCGCCGAGGGGCTCCCACGGCGGGGCGGGCTGCGCGAGCGGCGTCGTCGGCGCGGCGGTGCCGAGGTCGCCGACCCACCCCCCGCCGTTGGCGCCGATGACGGTGAGGTCGGCCGCGCGGGTGATGCTGACCATGTGGTGGCCTCCAGACATGCGGAAAACCCCGCGCGGCGGCGGGGTTCGGTGATCAGGTCCGGCGCGGGCCTGGGGGTCGTCCGGCTGTCAGGCCGGGTGGAAGAGCAGTTCGTAGGTGGTGCCCATGCGGCGCAGCCCGGGGTTCTCGTACGGGCGCCAGGCGGGGGCGGCGACGGTGCGGACCCGGCCGAAGACCGCGGCGGTCGTTGTGGTGCCGGGCAGGCCGAGGAGGACCGCGCGGGCGGTGCGGGCCAGCTGCGAGGCACCGGCGCGGGTGGCGGCGTAGGCGTCGGCGTCGACGAGCGCGCGGTCGAGGCGGAAGCCGTCGTCGCCGCCTCCGGGGACCCGCTGGACCTGCAGCACCGGCAGCACGTCGAGGAGGTCCGCCGGCAGTTCAGTGCACAGCCGCGTCCCGGTGAGCGCCGCGCCGAGAAGTGCGACCAGCTCGACCTCGACGTCGGGCCACAGGTCGATCGGGGACATCAGTCGGCCGCCGCCTGCGCCGCCCGCAGCATCACGTGGTGCGCGGGGACCCGCTCGGTGCCGTACTCCACGAACCGCGCGTAGGGGGCGGTGTTGCGGACGTAGGCGACGGCGCGGTCCCGGTTGCGGCCGCCGCGGCTTGTCGACGACACCTCGAAGGAGGCTTTGTACAGGCCGCGGACGGCGTTGCCGGGGCCCTCGTAGACGGGGGCGATCGCGATGCCGGCGGCCTTGACGAGTTCGGCGCGCCGTACCAGATCGGCGCGGATCATGGGCGACCTGAGGAGGTGGCCGACGCCTTTGCGGTTGGGCCGGTACCGTGCTGCCACCGGGGGCCTCCGTTCCGACGAAGCCCAGGGGGGCAGATGGATGTCAAGGGCGTGCAGGGCTCGATCCGGTATGAGGCCGGATGGATCACCATCAGGAAGAAGCAGGTGGGTGGGGAGCCGCGGGAGTTCCGTATCCGCGCGGAGGACGTGACCGGCACCCGGCTGAAGCCCGGTACCCGGCTGTTCCACGGCTACGTGCAGTTCGTGCTGCCCGGCTCCGCGCCGGCCGAGGAGGTCCAGGGGCCGCTGCTCGGCGGCCGGCCGCCGCAGTCCGACCCGCACAGCCTGTCCATTCCGCGGCGCAGCAACGCGGCCGCGGCGAAGCTGGTCGCGGCGGTCGAGCGGGACCGCGGCGGTTCGGGCGGGTGAAGAAGAGGGTGGGGCGGGAAAGGGTGCCGTGCCGGGCAGGTGGCCTCTCCCGCTGATCCGGTCATTCCGTTGACGCGCATTCCCGCCCCAGCTCGGGGCCGCCTAGCCGGAGACGCGCTCCAGCGCGGCGACGACCGGCCCGAACGAGCCCGTGAACGGCGAGGTGAACCACCCGGGCTCGCCGTCGATGTCGTAGAGGATGCCGCCGACGCGGACCTGGTCGGTGGCGCGGAGGTCGGTGCCGGCCGGGGCGTAGAGGGTCAGGCCGATGATGACGGTGTCCCGCGCGTCGGTGATCTCGTTGCCGCCGGCGCCGTTGCCGTCGCGCGGCGCGATGCCGCAGCCGGCGACTTCCGTCTCCGTCGGCACGCCGGGCAGGTCGTTGCCGTACTCGTCCTGGGTGGGCGGGCCGGGGCGGACGACGGTGACGGTCTCACCGTGCGGCAGTGCGCGCACCGCACACCTCCTCCACCGTGCGACACCACGTGTCGAGTTCGGCCGTGGGGTCGAGCTGGGTGGAGCGAGCGCGGGCCCGGGCGGACGCGGCCCGGTAGACGGCCGGGTCGTCCAGCTGCTCGATGGCCTTGTGCCAGGCGCCGATGTCGCCGCGGTCGCAGAAGAGACCAGCGTCGCCGAGGGACTCCTTCAGCCCTTCGGTGGGGTGGGCGATCACGGGGATCCCGGAGGCCATCGCCTCGACGCCGGCCCTCCCCCACGACTCGTAGTCGGAGGGCATGATCAGGATGCGGGTGCGGGCGTACACGGCGGCGGGAAGGTCGCGGCCCGGCACCTGGTCGACGACCTCGACGTTCGCGGCGTCCGGGGGCACCTGCTCGCCGTAGCCGCCCCGCACGGCGAGGAACCGCCGCTGGGGCATGCGGGCGGCGAGTTCGCCGAGGACACCGGCGCCCTTGGACAGCGTCGAGTTGATGAGGGTGATGTGCCGGCCGCCGCCGCGCCGTACGCGGTAGTCGCCGGGGTGGACGGGCGGCCGTACGACGAGTTCGCGGTCCGGGCGCCGCGGGGCGCCGGCGAGGCGTTCCCCGGCGGCGGTGCGCATCCACTCGCTGTTGTAGACGGCCAGCGCCACGGTGCCCGCGATCAGCGGCTCCCACGTCAGCTCGAACGTGTTGTGCGCGAGGACGACCAGCGGGCGGCCGTGGCCGCGGGCAAGGCACGCGGTCTCCGGGACGCACTCCAGGTGGGAGACGAGGGCGTCCGCGCGGGCCGCTGCCCGCGGGAACCTGGTGCCGGCGGCGGCCGCGGGGATGACGTGGACGCCGTCGACGTCGTACGGATCCTCGTCCGGGGTCCACTGCGACAGCCACACCTCGGGGCGGTGCCCGCGCGCGGCCAGGGCGCGCAGCAGTTCGTGCAGCGTCCACTCTGCGCCCGCGTTGTGCGTGGGCGGGTAGGCGTGGACGCGGGCGACGACCCGCAGCGGACGGGTCACCGCCGCCGCACCAGGGACATGCCGGCCGCCGGCCGGTAGCCGGCGAGCTTCAGCATCTGCCGGTCGTCGTCGGTCATGACGACCGCGGTGCCCGCGCCGGATCCGTCCGTGCGGTACGAGTACGGGCCGAGGGTCTCACTCGTCACCGTCGCCGCCACGGTAGGCGCGGTCAGGGTCCGCAGCGCCATCCGGGCGACGACCGCGATCACGTCGGCGGGGACGGTCGCGTCGCCGTGGCTGTACGTCACCCGATACGTGCCCGGATAGGCTTCGACGTCCTCCTCGTACCACAGCTCGGGCAGGTTGATCACCGGGCTGTCGGTCATGGTGCGGAGGATGTCCAGGCCGTCCCACTGCCAGCCCACGACGGGAAGGTCAGGGGCGCCTCCGGCGCCGATCGCCACGACCGCGGTCACGTCGTGGACGGGCCGCTGCGGCAGGCGGATCTCCCCCTGCTGGGCGCGCAGCACGACCTGGTCGTCGTCGACGCGGCTGAAGGTCTGCCCGGTGTAGGCGCGGACCAACGCGGAGGCGTCGTCGAGGAGGGCGCCGGCACGCGCGGCCTCCACCGGCGTCAGCGGCCGGCCCAGGCGGCGTTCGAGTTCGGCGGGGTCAGCGAGTGCGGGCACGTGCAGCCACCCCCTCCACCGTGCGACACCACATGTCGAGTTCGGAGCCCGGGTCGAGGGCCGCGGCGCGCGCGAGGGCGGCCTTCTTCGCCGCCGGGTAGACCTTCGGGGAGAACAGGCGCGTCACCTGGCGCTCCCAGGCGTCGACGTCGTCGCGGTCGACGAAGACGCCAGCGTCGCCGCACGCCTCCTTGAGCCCGGGTGTGGGGTGCGCGACGACGGGGATGCCGGAGCACATCGCCTCCACGGCGACGCGGCCGTACGACTCGTACACGCTCGGCGCCAGGAGCACGCGGGTGCGGCCGTACACGCGCTCCCGCATCAGATGGCCCGGCGTGTGGTCGACGATCTCGACGTTCGGCAGGTCGTCGCGGACGACCTGGGTGCCGTAGCCGCCGATCACCCCGAGGAACCGGCGCTTCGGCATGCGCTCGGCGAGCGCGTAGAACACGCCGGCGCCCTTCTCGACGGTCAGGTTGATGAGGGTGACGTGGTCGCCGGGGGTGGTGGCGTAGTCCGCGCCCGCGACCGGCGGGTGGACGACCAGGCCCTGCGGCATCTGCCGCTCGCCGCGGTTCACCCGCCACCAGGCTTCCGCGTCGTCCCGCATCCACTCCGTGTTGTACACGGCCAGCGACGGGGTGCCCTTGACCAGCCACTCTTTGCTCTTGGGGAACGTGTTGTGGAGCAGGTGCACGACGTGGATCGCGTGCTGCTGCCCGAGGAGGGAGGCGCGGGCCGTGTTCTCCAGGTGGGTGACGATGACGTCCGCCCGGCCCGGGCCGGCGAGCCACGGCACGACATCGTTCTTGCCGCGGTGCGGGTGCACCGTGACGCCGTCGACGTCGTACGCCTCGCGGCCGGCGTCGGCGCGCGACAGGAGCACGTCGACGGTGTGGCCGCGGGCGGCAAGTTCGCGGAGCAGCGCGTGAGCGGCCCACTCGGCGCCCGCGTTGTGACCCGGCACGTAGGCGTGCAGCATCGCCAGGACATGCACAGGGGTGTTCTCCGATCTCCCGGGAGCGGCGCGGGCGCACGGCGGCGCCCGCGCCGCTCCGGCGCGCGGGATGAGAGGGGGTGGGCGTGTGCCCGGAAGGAGCGGCGGTCAGCTCGCCGCGGTGGCCGCCTGGACCACGCCGAACGGGCTCCGCGTGGCGGAGTTCGTGTTGAGGCGGGTCGCCGGGTTGGCGGTGGCGAACGCCACGCGCATCACAACGCGCAGCGCGACGCTGTCCTGCTGCATCAGGTTCAGCACCACGTTGCCGGAGTCGTCGGAGATGACGCCCTCGGTGAACAGCTTGAACGTGATGTCCTGCCGCATGCCGACGATCGCCTTGGACCAGTCGCCCATCAGCAGCTCGGCCTCCGACAGGTCCCAGCTGCCGTTCTTGATCTCGGCCAGCGGGTAGCCGTACAGGTTGCCGCCGGGGCGGCCCTGAAGGTTCGGCTGGTAGATCGGCGTGCCGTCGGTGGACCGCATGCCCACGAGCTTCCAGTTCAGGCCCGGCCGGGACGCGAAGCCGTCCACGCTGAACCCGTCCTGGGTGACCATCTCGGCGACTGCGGTGACGTCCTGCGCGAAGTCGTCGCCGGCGCCGGCGACGACCACGTTGCCGGCGGCGACCGCGGACTGGTAGATGCCCGTCGGCCACGTGGACGGCTTGTCGGTGGCGAACATCGCGGCGCCGTCGAGCTTCGCGCCGAGGGCCTCGACCAGCCGGGGGCGGACCTGCTCCCAGATCGGCATCTGGGCGTCGTCCAGGTACGCCTCCGGGATCGGGACGATCGCCGCGATCTCCTCGACGATCAGGTCGACGTTCTTCCAGTCCTGCGTCGACGTCTGCTTCAGGCCGGTGTCGCCGCCGACGAAGTACGCGAGCGGCAGCACGTCCAGGACGGGCTGCCGCTGCGTCTTGGTGGACAGCGGTACGCGGCGGGCGAGCTGCAGGATCGCCGACTGCTCCGGCATCTGCTGGATGATCTCCGCGGAGACCGGGGTGGGCACCAGCGGATCGTTGCTGGGATCCCGGCTGATGAGGGTGTTGTAAGGCACGGGGATACCTCCGATTTCTCAGGGCAGCGGTCCGGCCCCGTGCCACGGGCGTGATCCGGGTGCTGCGGTGGTGAGGGTCAGCGGCCCGCGAGCTTCCGGATCCACGCGTCCGGGTCGGCGGCGGGTGTGCTGGCCGGGGCGGCGCCGGGCGTCAGGGACTCCACGGGCCGCTGCGGCGCCGGGCCGGCAGCCGGCGGTGCGGGCGCGGCGGTCTTGTTCAGGCGCTCGGCGAGCACCTCGGCGCGGGCGTTGATCTCCTCATGGCTGCCGGAGCCGAGGAGTTCGATCAGTTCCGGCGGGATGCCGTGGGTCGCCGCGGCCATGAGCCGCGCGTTCGCGGCCCTCTCGGCCGCGAGCTGCTGCTCGTACTGCTGGGCGCGGTCGGTGGCCTTCTCGATCTCGGTCTTCTGCGCCTCTTCGAACTCGGCGTACTTCTTGGCCGCGGCGCGCAGGTCCTCGATCTCGTCCTTGGACTTGAAGCCGAGGGCGCCGAGGTGCTGCTTCTCGTGCTTGCGCGCGAGGGCCTTCCACTTCTCGGCCTCGGCCTCCCAGTCCTGCGGCTCGGGCTGCCCGCCGTTCGGCGGCGCGGCGGCGGGCGGCGGCGCGGGGGCGGCCGCCGGGGCCGGCGGCGGAGCGGCGGGCGGCGGAGGCGGCGCCGGGGGAGCTGCCGGCGCTGCTGCCGCCGGGGGCTGCGCTACCGGCTCGGGAGCGGCGGGCGGGGGTGTGGGTGTGGCCATGGGTGACTCCCGTGTCGGGGTCGGCGCGCAGCCTGTCGGCCGGGGCGCGGCGGAAATGGGAATGGCCCGCCATGGCGGCGGGCCGGGAGCAGGGCCGTGCGGGGTCGCCTGTCGGCGGCCGGGCAGGGCCGGAGGGTGCGGTCGGGCAGGGAAAATCAGGGGGGTCAGGTGCGGGGGGAGGTGTAGGCGGCGCGGCCTTCGGCTTCCCACCAGCGGCGGAAGGCGTTCACGGCGTTGCGGCCGCCGCGGCCGCGGGTGTGGGTGAGCCAGTCGTCGTAGAGCTGCTCGGCGATGCCGATGAACGGCTCGTTCATAGTGAACGCGGGCCATGCCTGGCAGGCGCAATTAGATACAATGATGTTGCTCGCGCGGTACCAGCCCTCGACTGTCTGGAAGTTGTAGACGTGCCCCGAAAACTCGATCCGGTGAAGGTCGACCACGCGGTCCAGCTCTACGCGGCCGGCAAGACGTTCGCGCAGGTCTCGGCCGAGACCGGCATAAGCGCTGGCGCCCTCTGCAAGGAAGTCAAGCGGCGGGGGATCGAATCGCGTGCGCTGCCCAAGACCGATCCCGTCAGGCTCGACCAGGCGGTGAGTCTCTACCTCTCCGGCAAAACCGGCGAGCAGGTGCAGGTCGCTACCGGCGTGGCCCGCAGCGTGCTCACGCGGGAACTGAAGAAGCGAGGGATCGCCCGGCGCAGCAACCGCATGGTGGTCCCGGTCGACGAGATCACGGCCGCCTATCAGGCTGGGGTGTCCGTGCTCGCGCTCGCCGAGCAGCACGGCGTCGCCCGCGGCGTGATCACGCGCGTGCTCGATGAAGCTGGCGTGGAGCGGCGAACGGCGAGCGAAATCACCCAGCTCGTCATGGGAAGGCTCAGCGAGGAGCAACGCCGTAAGCAGGTCCAGGCCGCCAACACCGCCGCCCGTGGCCGTGCTGTACGACTGGAAGAGGCCGTCGCCAGGGCGCGGCGTCGCGAGCAGACCCTGAGCCATGCCAGCGAGCGCGAGTTCCAGTTCGGCGACCAGCTCAGCCGCCTGGGTGCCAGCTTCATCCCGCAGAAGGCCGTCGGCCCGTACAACGTCGACTTCGCCATGGGTGCCGTCGCCGTGGAAGTCCTCGGGGGTGCCTGGCACGCGTACAAGGCCGAACACGCTGAGCGCACCCCATACATCCTCCGCGCGGGCTGGCACCTGCTCTTCGTCTGGGACCTGCAGAAGGCTCCCCTGTGCGTGGAAGCTGCTGAGTACGCGATCGCCTTCGCGCAGCAGACCGGCGGGCACCCACCCCGCGTCGGTGAGTACCGGGTGATTCGGGGTGATGCGCAGCTCATGGCCCGCGGCGGTGCGGACGAGGACCATTTCACCCTCGTAGTGCCGTCGATAGCCGACTTCCGCGGCAGGCCCATCGACTAGCGTCCCCGCGGGCACGCAGTGGTCGTGGTACTTGAACTCGCCGTCGCCCTCGAAGCGGGCGTTCTGGTCCCGGCCGGCGGTGCCGGCGGACTTGTAGACGGGGCCGCGGGAGGCGAGCATCGCGCACCAGGCGCACGGGTCGCCGTCGGTGACGCGGGCCCAGCCGGTGGCGCGTTCGTCGGTGTCGATGGCGTCGCGTATCACGCTGCGGCCGCCCTCGGCGGCGAGGTACTGGGCGGAGCCGGCGAGGCGCACGGCGGCGGCGTCGACGGCCTGCGCCGACGTCTTGCCGGCGGCGACGGCCCTCTTGAACTCCACGGGCCCGGTCACGTCGAGAGTCCCGCGCAACCGGGTCTCGGCGAGCGGCGGCGGGTCGGGGAGGATGAGGGTGCCGGGGATCCCGGCGTCACTGCGGGCCTGGAGGTAGGCGTCGCGGGCGTCGCGTCCGGCTTCGAGGCGGGTCTGCCGCACCTCGGCCTCCAGCAGCGCGCGCAGCGACGGCCACGCGGCGTCGACGCGAGCGGGGTCGACCAGGTCGCGCCACGCCTGCACGACGCGGCTGATCATGCGGGCGACGAGGAGCGCCTGCCGGCGGCGGAACGCGAGGGCGAGCGCCGCGTTGGCCACGGCTCAGGCCGCCTCTGCCGGCGGCTCGCCGCTCTCGTCGCCGTCCGGCGGCGGCCCGGGCTCGGCGCCGTCGCCCATCTGCTTGCCGATGATGTCGTTCAGCCGCTGCATGGCGTCGGCTTCTTTCGCGGCCTTCTTCCACCGCGCGACGTCAGTTTGGGTAATGCCCGGGATCTTCTCCCACACCTCCTGCGGAGGGACGCCGAGCATCGCGACGAGCTTGCCGAGGGCGTCGACGGTCTGCGCGAGGGACCGCGCTGACGTGTCGCGCCACACGACTTGCGCGGCGGTGTCCTCCCACGCGGCGCTGTCGCCGGAGGCGAGGCCGCACAGCCGCATCAGCTGCTCGTGCGACTCGCCGCACAGGCTCTCGTGCTCGTCGATGTTCCGGTCGAGGCCGTCCCGGGCGGCGGCCAGAGCCTCCGCGGACAGGTTCACCATCTCGCCGAGCAGGTGGTACGGCGGCACCTGGCTCACCGTGGCGATGTGCCGGTTGGTGGCCTCGCGGGACTTCAGGTAGCCGTCGAGGTTGGTCTGCCCGAACTCGCCGAATTCCGTGTCGGGGTCCTCGGCGACGAACAGGCCGTCGACCCTGCTGCGGAACGGCTCGATCGGGTTGCCGTCTTTGTCGAGCGGCGGCGCCATGCCTGTGACCCAGCGCTGCCGGAAGGCGCTGTACTGCTGCGCCATCAGCAGGTTGAACGTCGTCATGTTCAGCTGATCTTGAACGTCGATGAGCGGTTCGACCTCGCCGATCACGCCGTCGCCGTCGAGGTCGGCGCAGTTGACGTAACGGACCACCGGGCACACGCCGAGCCCGTGCTCCATCACCCACTGGTCGCCGTCGGTCTCCAGCTGGGAGCCGTCAGGCTTGCCGGCGAGGGTGTAGCGCGCGGTGTCGTCGTAGACACGCACCACCCGCCGCTTGCCCTCGGCCGTGTTCTCGATCCGGTCCTCGACCCCGTAGAACGGCCACTCGTCGTTGACGGGATCGGCATACAGCGCGGTGAACCGGCGCGGGCTGAACGGGGTGATCACCGGCTTCGGCTCGCCCGGCATCACCACGGCGTACGCGGCGCCGTAGGTGAGGACCGCGCGGTGGATGCCGTGCTGGCGAGCGTCCATACGGTTCGCCTGCCAGATCGCCCACGACGCCGCGTTCTCGTCCTCACCCGCCAGCCGGTAGCCGTCGACGTACATGTTCTGCGCGACGACCTTCACCACCAGCGGCAGGATGTTCTGCTTCGCCCGCTCGATCAGCCACCGGTACTCCGCGCGCGCCCCCCGCGGCACGTACACGGAGCTGTGCTGGCCGCGCATGTAGTTCGCGATCCGGTTGAGCCGCGGCTGCTCGGCGTCACGCGCCTTCAGCAGGTGGCGGGCAGTCTTCACCGCCTCATCCCGGTCCATCACCACGTGCCGCCCGCCCCCCGCCTCACGCGAATCCGTACACGCGGCCCGTGCGCTGCCGCTTCTTCTTGCGCTTCGTCCAGTCCGGGGAGGCCAGCAGCTGCCGGCGCACCATGCGGGCGCCGATCATGCAGACGGCCAAGTCGATCTTCTTCGGGGATTCGCGGGACTCCTTGACGATGGACACGCCGTACTTGTTCGGCCGGCGGCGGGCGTTGAGGACGTGCCGCTGGAGCCGGGAATCGCCGTCGTGGGTGAGGTCGCCCTCGGTGATGTCGATCAGCGCCCGGCCGCACGCCTCGGTGAACTCGCGGACCCGGCCGCGCATGTCGAACGCCACGGGGTGCGCGTTCTTCCCGGTCGTGGCCTGGATGACGAGCTGGTCGCCGAAGTCCAGGCCCCAGGTGTCGATGTAGGACTCGAACTCCTTGGTGTCGCCGAAGAACGCCACCACGTCACGGCTGGCGAAGACCTCGCGGACGACGCGGTCGACGTCGGCCCGGTCGACCTGCCAGTCCTTCCCGGCCGGACCGGCGGGCTTCTCCCAAGCCGCCAAGGTCATCACGTGCCCGGTCTCCACATCGCAGCCGACCAGCGCGGTGGAGTCGTCGCTCTTCGAGCCGTCGAAGAACAGCACCAGCGGGTCGGAGTCCGGGATCACGATGTCGGCCCGGGCGCACGCCGCCCAGCCGGGCTTCGTCATCCAGGAGTCGCGCGCGGCGGTCGGCTGGTTGAAGAAGTACCGCCTCGACTCCTCGACGTCCTTCTCGACGTTCCAGAACTCGTTCTCAACGATCCCGTCGAGGTCGAGCACGTCGGCGAACGGCCCGTACACCTCGCGCAGCGCGGCGACGAGCTGCTCCCGGTCGGCCAGGTCGACTTCGGCCGGCGCCTCGCGGTGGTCGAACAGCAGCCGCGTCTCCCGCGTCCGCCCTTCCATGATCGCCTTGGCGCGCTCGTGGGACTTCTCCGCCACGGACTCGTCACCGGGCTGGTACATCGTCGTGGTCTGCAGGGCCCAGGGCTGCGCGTCCTTGCGCTTGCGGCAGTTGCGGTCGACCGTCTTGTACATGCGCCGCAGCTCGGGCGTCACGTACAGGTGGGTCTCGTCGAAGATCGTGCAGGTCTCCTTGCCGCCGTCCTTCGCGGACGACGACGCCGTCGACGGCACGATCTCCCCGCCGCCGGGGATGTACGTACGGGTGAGCCCCGCCGCACCGCTCGGCAGCCCCTCCGCCAGCGGACCCTGGGTCAGGTTGAAGTGGATGTTGTCGTACGTGTTGCCCGACTGGTCTTCCTCCGTCGCCAGGCACCGGATGAACGGGTACGTCACGAGCTGGCCCAAGGGCTCCCCCGGCTCGAACTCGTACCGGAAGTCCCGCCACTCGTACACCTCGCCGCCGCGCGCCCAGCCGGCGAAGCGGCACGGCCCGAACGCCTCGAACAGGCCGATGAACCCGGCCAGCTCGCTCTTCGCGCGGCCCTTGCCACGGGAGATGACCGCCGAGTCGTACAGCTTCCGCCCGTCCGGCCTCAGCGCGTAGGCGTCGACGATGAAGCCGCCGAACTCCCCGTCCAGCTCGACCGGATCACCCTGCACGTCGCCCGGCCCGTGCACGCAGAAGTGCTCGACCCACGCCCACCCCAGCTGGCCCAGCGACCGCTCCCGGTCGTGATCGGGCGCGTGGAGCAGCTCACGAGGCATCGTTCATCCGGCGGCGGCGCGCGGCCTTGAAGTCCGCGACCCCCTCGGGCGGCGCGGCCGGCTCGGGCTTCGGCTGCTCGATCCGCACCCGGGCCTTCAGCCGGTCCGTGTGCGTCGCGCCGAGCAGCGACTCGTTGAGCCGGATCTCCGCCAGGAGGTCCTTGCGCGGGTTCTCCCAGAAGTCGTTCACCAGCGCGGCCAGCATGTGGAGCCGCTGCCAGTCCGTCACCGTGAACAGCGACGCCTGCGGCGCCTGGCACCAGGTGTCGTACCAGACCAGCGTCTGCGGACTGTACAGCCCCGCGTTCGGCAGCTCCGGCGCCTCGACAACGGCGTCCGCCGGCACGGTGACGACGCCCTCGGCGTGCGTGTCCTTGTTGCGGCGGCGCTTGTTCTCCGCAGGAGGAGGTCCGTTCCCAGCCATGGCCGCCACCTCCCTTCAGGGCAGGTGGCCGTGGGGCGGCCAGGTCAGGTGAGTGAGGCGATGGCCTCGGACAGGTCGGCGAGCGCCGACGACGCGCCCTCGTACGGGCGGCGGGTGATCGTCATGAACCGGCCGCGGTCGTAGACCTCGACGGCCTCCTCGCCGCGGCGGATCCGGCGGCCCCGGCCGACAGTGCCCCTCCCCCAGACGTGCAGGCCCCGGCCGCCCGGGCTGATCTCCACGTACGTGTCCGGCAGTTGGCCGAGCAGCTCGCGCGCCCACGGCAGCGGCCGGCCCTGCTCGTCGAGCGCGTGGTCCAGGTCCAGGCACACCAGGTTGTCGCCCGAGGTGAGCACGAAGCCGCACCCGGCGCCCGCCGTCGACCGCCGCGCGTTGCCATACGTCGACCACGTCGCGGGGTCCGTCGAGGACGCGACCTTCCCGGCCGCGGTCAGCGGCACCTTCCGGGCCGTGTACCTGACCCACTGCCGCCGCCGCGTCATCGCCACGGGCACCGGGTCCACCGCGCGCGCCCGCCGCCGGCACGCCGCCGTGCGGCAGCGGCCCGAGCAGAAGCGCGCGTGCGCCCTGGCCGTGAGCGGCATGTCGCCCCGGCAGTGCTCGCAGCGCCTCGTCTTCATGCCTCTCAGACTACCCGAAGATGTGTAACGGTTCTAGCGCTCTGACGTGCTCAATCGTCTCAGAGGCACCGGGGGAAGGCCGAAGGGCCCGCCAAGCGGGGACCACATCACCGCAGGTCAGCACATGATCGCGAAGTCCCCAGAGTCGTACGCACCGCGAGAAGCTAACGAGCCCGTTCCGAAGATCCGGATGATCTTGGGGGCCTCCCCCCGGGGTGATCGTCGATCACTCGGTGGGGCGTGGCGGGGGGCTGGTGGTCAGGTGGGGTTGATCAGGCCGGGGTGGGGTTCGCGGGGGCGGTCGCGGGGTGGGAGGGCGTGGGCGATGGCGGAGGCTTCGTGGGCGGTCTTGCGGTCGTGGTGCCATTGGCAGAGGGCCCAGAGGTTGGTGTCGCTGTGGTCGTCGGTGCCGGTGGCGGCGCCGATCTTGTGGTCGACCTGGTTGGCGGGCTCTCCGCAGATGCCGGCGGGGGTGGTGCCGGTGGGCCACTGGCAGCGGTGGTGGTCGCGGCGGAGGATGCGGGCGCGGATGCGGTCCCAGCCCTTGGGCATGGGGAGGGCGCGGCGGCGGGGCATCAGGGTGCTCCGTGCTCGTGGTGTTCGCGGCCGTCGAGGGAGTGGTGGACGATGAGCTGCGCGGGTGGGAGGGCGCCGTCGTTGGCGGGGAGGAGGCGGAGGGTGGGGCCGCAGATGCAGTCGGGTTGGTCGCTGCTGGTGTCGTGTGCGATGGCGTCGTCGGTGGGGTGGACGTGGGCGCAGGCGGTCATCAGTCGCGTCCCCTGAGCTGGGCTGCGTGGGTGGCGGGGTAGATGCCGGTGGCGCGCTTGTGGAGGAGGTTGCAGTAGCCCTCTGCTCTGCCGGGCATGTGCTCGTCGAGGAGCTTGACGCAGCGGTCGAAGTCGCCTGGTGTGCCCCATGCGATCTTGGCTCCGCCGGGTCCGGTGGTCCAGTAGATGCGGAGGCGTTCGGCGCCGGCACCGTCTGCGGGGTTGGTATCGGCCACGGTGGTTCACCTCCGTGCGTGCTTCCATTCGATCAGCAGCTTGTCGCCTTCTACCTGGTCAGAAGCATTCTCGGGTGGTCAGCTCGGCAGTCTTCTTCTGGCTGCGGTGGACTACGGCCTGGACCACGTGCCAGTCCCGGCGCTCGTAGAAGCTCGGCAGGACCACGGTGATGAAGCCGCGCATCTTGATGACGTTGTTGCCGGGATGGCAGGCGTATACGACGCGGCTCCTGGGGATGCCGTGCTGGCGCGCCCACGTGCGCGCCTCGTCTGCGGTCTTGGCGCACACCACGTACACGTCCCGCTGCTTCCCGGCCTGCTGGGGTGACGGGTTCACGGGTGGTCTTCGGGTGCGGGGGCAGCGTCGCCGAGGTCTTCGTCGACGCGGGTGATGCGCAGGACGCGGGTCGTGGGGTAGATGACGGCGGGGCCGTGTTCGTCGGAGAAGACGACCCAGTGCTCGGTGAGCTTGAGGTCGAGGGGGTCATCTTCGATGACGAGGGCGTCGGTCTTGTCGGCGAGGACGAGGTAGCGGGTCACGGCGCGGGTCTCCAGGTCGGTCAGGCGGTGGTGATCTCGCGGAGGCCGTAGCGGGTGCGGTCGCGGGTCAGTTGCGCGGCGATGTTCGCGGCAGCCTCGGCGGGCCAGGTGCCTTCCTCGACGGCGGAGGCGGTGACGTCGACGCCGGAGCCGAGGACCTCGCCGCCGTGGGGCTTGGTGGGGATGCCGGGGCGGCAGTCCCAGTCGGCGGTCCAGGAGTGGAAGCGGCGCCGGCGGCGGCCGGCGGTGCAGCGCTGGAGCTGGAGGGTGACGGTGTGGTCGTCGCCGTGGGGCATGCGGACGGTGGCGGTGACGGGGTCGCCGACGTTCTCGTACTCGTAGTGGCGGCGGCCGAGGAGCTTGTTGCGCGGGTCGAGGGGGATGGATCCGTGCTGCCACCAGGGGTCGCTGCGGCTGGTGTCGTCGCGCTTGGCCCACAGCTTCCACCAGAGGCGGCCGAAGCTGATGTCGAGGCCGGTGACGCGGGAGTTGTAGCCGGTGGGGTTGAGGCGGCGCTGGAGCCAGGTGCCGAGGCGCTCGGTGTGGAGGTACAGGGCGAAGAGCGGCCACAGCTTGAGGTGGGCTTCGAGGGTGTGTTCGCTGCCGGCGTTGCCGACCTTGAACTCGGCGGACCAGCCCGGGAAGCTGCGGCCGAGGATGAGCTGTCCGCCGAAGGTGAAGGCGGGGAGCTTCGGCCAGGCGCCGGGGGTGCGGGTGCCGTGCGCGGGGTCCGCGGAGTCGCCGTACGGGCCGGCGTAGCGGTCGCCGACTTGGAAGGTGTCGGGGTCGAGGGAGCCCTGAGGGTTGGGGCGTACGCCGCAGCGGTCGCAGCACACCCAGCGTGCGGCGCGGAGGCCGGGCCGGTCGGGGCCGAAGCCGTCGACGATGGGCTTGTGGCCGAGTAGGCGGCACAGCAGCAGGGGGCGCGGGATGTCGCTGAGCCAGAAGCCGCGGTTGACGAAGGTCCAGCGGTCGGGCCGGTCGCGGGAGTAGTCGACGGAGAAGAAGTGCATGGGGCGCGGGCTCCTCGTCAGGTGGGGCTGGGGCCGTCGTGCCAGGCGTCGGCGACGTGGCCTTCCCCGCAGGCGGCGCGTACGGACTCGATGATGCTGTCGTCGTCGACGCCCTGGCCGGCCAGGGTCTCGGCCATCGCGAGGAACGCTTCCTCGCCGCCGTACTCGTCGTGGCCCTCGCCTGCGATGTCGGAGACGGCGCGGCGTACCTCGTCGCTCAACTCGTTCATGCCGCGTCCTTTGGGGGCTGGGGGGTGGCGGGCCTGGGCGAGTTGGGTTTCGAGTTGGTCGCGGAAGCCGGTGAAGTCGGGCTGGATGCTGATGGTGGCGACGCGGCCGTCTTCGTCGGGGGTGGCCCAGTTGGCGGGGATGTCGAGGGTGTCGGTGGTGACGAGGACGTGGCGGGCGCCGGTGTCGGCCTTGAACATGGGCCAGATGTCGGCGCCGTCGGTGAAGAGGGGGCTGTCGTTGTCGGCCTGGTCGACGATGACGACGAAGGCGGCCTTGGTGGTGTCGCCGTCCCATTCATCGGGGAGGTCGAGGATCTGGATGCGGGCCATGGCGCGGGCCTTCCTGTCAGGGGTGGTAGCCAAAGTGGGCGGCGCGGCCGTCGAGGAGTTGCCAGATGCGGGTGGCGGGGACGGCGGCGCGTTCGCGGTGGTTGGTGTCGGTGGGCACGCGAGCGCAGGCGGTGGGGTCGAGGTGGACGCCGAGGGCGTCGCCGAGTTCGGCGAGGGCCCAGGGCTGGTTGAGGTCTTCGATGCGGAGCTTGACGTCGGCGACGGCGGCGCAGCGGGTGTTCCAGTCGCTCCAGAATTCGACGGCGGCCTGGAGGGGGTCGAGGCTCGCGGTCTGGGGGCAGTGAGTGTGCGCGAACCGCCGGTATGCGGTGGTGAGGTGGGTGTCGTGGTCGCCGGGCTCGAAGAGCTTGGTGCCGACGAGGGAGCGGACGGTGTTGACGGGGTGGCGTACGACGAGGGCGACGGGGCCGCTCCAGGCGCCGGTCTCGATGGCGGGGAGGGCGAGCCAGGAGGCGTCGCCGGTGAGGCCGCCGGTGTGGCGGCCGATGCCGTCGGGTCGCCACCATCCCTCGTGGCCGCAGGTGATGCCGTTGGCTTCCATGAGGGCGGCGAGGTAGCCGGTGCCGGAGCGGCCGGTGCCGGTGATCGCGAACCGGGGCGGCTGGGCGGGTGCAGCCGGGGGCGGCGGCGGGGTGGCCTGCGTGGTGCGTTCCGGGGCCTTTCCGGTGCCGGGCGTCTTCGCTGCCTTGGTGGTCTTGGTGGGGTTCTTCGCCGGCTGGCGCCTGGTGGTCTTCTTCGCTTCGGGCATGGTGCCGCTCCCGGGGGCCTGGATGGTGGTGCCGTGTTCGGCGGGGCGGGCTGGGTGTGGGTGGCGGGCCGCCCGAGCCCCACGAACGGGCGGCCCGCCAGCGCCCGCACCGTCACAGGGGGGACGGGGGCGCAGCGAGGGGGTTAGTGGATGGTGAGGATCCCGGAGCGGCGGACGATGTTCTCGGCGCCCGGGGGGTCGAAGCCGATCCACACCCAGTAAGTGCCGGCGGTGAGGGTGAGGGCGCCGCCGTCGGGGCCGATGAGGAGGCGGGCGGTGGTGGTGCCGGCTTCCCAGGCGCCGGTGTGCCAGTCGCCGGGGGCCGGGTTGGCAGCGGTGGTGAGCGGCAGGACCGCGAGCCGTGGTGTGGCGGCGGACAGGTCGGCGCCGTCGGGGGCGGTGACGGTGACGTGGACGTACTCGGTGGAGGTGGCGGCGATCCTCATGCGGGTGCGCTCACCTCCCAGCCCGTGCCGTGCGGGTTGCCGACGGCGGCGGCCCACAGGCTGTAGGGGGTGCTGATGCCGTAGTCGTGGTCGGGCAGGACGTCGGGCCCGTGGAGAGCGACGGCCAGGGCGGTTTCGTGGGCGGGGGCGAGGGTGGCCGTCGTGGTGGCGTGGAACGCCGCGGCTGTCGAGGAGGTTGCGGCCGGGGCCAGCGGCGCGGTGAGGGCCGCGGCGGGGGGCCGCGCGGTGTCGGTGGTGTGGGCGGGTTGCAGGGCTGCGGTCTTGGCGCCGGTGAGGGGCCGCGCGGTGTGGAGGCCGGCCGCGGCGGCGGGGGCGGCGGTCTTGGCGCCCGGGACGGGCAGGGCGGCGTCGAGGGCGGCTGCGGCTGCGGGCATCGTCGTCTTCGTGGCGGCGAGCGGCCGGGCGGTGCCGGTCTCGGCGGCGGCGGTGAGCGCCAGTTCGGTGCCGGCGGCCGGCGGGTCGAGCGCGACGAGGGCGGCGGCCCACAGGCGGCTGCCGCTGAGTGCCGCGCCGGCCGCGGGCTGGGGGCCGTCGCCGGGGGCGATGCGGTACGCGGTGACCCACGGGGGGACGTCGGCGGCTTCGGTGAAGCCGTCGGGCGGGGTGTGGGTGACGCCGGAGGCGCTTTCCATGGTGTTGACGTGCCATGCCAGCGCCGCCTGGCCGGCGGCGGTGACCGACAGGGTGGTGATCGACGTGCCGGAGCCGGTCGCTGAGTCGAACGGCGTTGTGGCCAGGTCGAGGAGCGGGTCGGCGCCGGAGAGGAACACGGCGGCGAGCGCCGCCCACCGGGAGCCGGTCCACGAGAACGCGAACGAGTTCTCGGTGGTGATCCGCTGCAGGTAGCACAGGGTCTGGATGTCGCCGGTCGTGACGGTGCCGCGGAGTACGGCGCCCGCGGGGGGTGTGACCGGGGGGAAGTCGCTGTCGCCGTTCCAGCGCACGAGCCAGAACACGCCGACGTCGCCGGCACCGGCGCCGGCGGGTCTGGTCACCTGGCGGGATGAGACGAACTCGTCGCTGCCGGTGTTGGCCTGGTCGATGTACGACGTCACGGCGGCCTCCCAGCAGGCGGCGGTACTAGGCGGCGGAGCTGGCCCGGGCGAAGTCGGTGACCGTCAGGGTGAAGTCGTTGCCGTCCGGGGTCCACACGGTGTCGTGCTTGGTGAGCGGGACCAGGTCGGAGTCGGTGCCCGCGGTGGTGTCGGGGTCGTAGCAGATGACGACGGCGCCGACCGGGTTGCCGGTGGGGGCGGTCCAGGTGACGTCGGCGCAGTCGATGTCGACGCGGTTGTCGGTGTCGTTGACGGTGACGGTCACGTCCGTCAGCGCCTTGCGTCCCGCCGTGGTCTGCTCGGTGGTGGTGCCGGCGACGACGGCGGCGAAGGTGTCCGCGTCGCGGAGCACGCTGTCGGCCTCCAGTCCGGACGCCTCCAGGGGGATCATCACCAGGCCGTCGCTGGCCGCCGGGAGCGACGCGTAGTGGGCGATGCGGCCGAGGGCGATGGTGAAAACGATGCTGGCCATGATCATTCCCTCGGCGTGAGGACGGCGGGGACCAGGGAGGACATCAGCACCTCCCGGACATGCGAAAGCCCGGCTCCATGGCCGGGCTCGGGGGTTCAGGTAGTGCGATGGGGCTGACGTGGCACTACGTGCACTATGACTGATCATGCGCTGCAGTCGGCGGGTGGTCAAGTCCGCCGCGCGGGCCGGCCCACGACGGGGGGCGCGTGTCAGGTGCCGGCGCGGGCGGCTCCGGCGGGCTGTACGCGGGCGTCGGCGAGGTCGGCGAGGTCCCAGTAGGCGAGGGACTGCCCGCCGTTGAAGTTCGGCCGGTACACCTTCGCGTGGACGCCGTGGCGCTTCGCCCAGCCGCGGAACGACGACGGCTTCATGCCCATGAGGTAGGCAGCTTGCGCGGTGTCGACCAGCTCGCGCCCGTCGCGGCCGTAGAGGTGGGTCACATGATCAGTGTGCACCAGCGCGGCCGGAACCGGCCCCGCCCGTACGACGCGCGGCCCCGCCTCAGGCCGCCCGAGAGGCCGGGCCGCGTGGGCGCGGGCCGTCGAGGGTCGGCGGCACGCCGGCCGCCCAGTGGCCTTCTCACAGCCGGCGCGTTGCTCTGGTATGACGATCAGCGAGGGGCCCAACGGCGGTTGTCGAGCCCGACTTCACGCGGCGTGCTTCTCGTCGTACAGCCCGCACGCGATGGCCCACAGCCGGTTGGCCTCGGTGTCGCCGACCGCGGCAACCAGCTCGTGCCACAGGTCGTCGGGGCCGTTGGCGGCCTCCCAGGGGTCCATGGCGGCGGCGAGAGTTTCGGGTGTGGTGGGGACTGCGGGCATGTTTTCCTCCGTCGTGTGGTTACTGATCTCGGACTTGCCGTCGTCGCCCTGTACGGCCTCCCAGACGTCGCCGATGTCGAGGAGTCGTTCCTGCGGTCTGCACAGTGGACGCAGAGCGAGACGTCGGCCTCCTCCTGTGCCAGCTCCACAATCCGTTCGGGGTCGACGGGACGTTCCTGTACCAGGTCCAGCCAGCCCGGTAATCGTGAGAGGGTGCGCGTCGGCCACAGCGCGCACCCTCCCTGTGTGCTCACCGCCGGGTCGCGAGCCGGACGTCGGCCGCGCACGCGACGGCGAGGAGCACCCCCTTGGCTGGGTCAGAGGGGCGGGAAGTAGGAGGTGTCCCCCCTCGGCGGCGTGCTATCGACCGGCGGCTCGGTGGAGTACCTGATCTCGGGGTCGTGGGGGGTGGCGCCCGCATGGCCGCCGGTCAGCGTCAGGACACGCCCGCTGGACAGCGTGACGGGCTGCGGGCAGGAGCACGTGCCGGCGTACAGGCCGCACGTGCGGCAGCACTGGCAGTACGGCGAGCCGCCGCAGGCGTAGCAGTGCTCGGGGGCGACCTGGCCGGCGCCGTGGCAGTGCCAGCAGCCGCCGTCGCTGCCGCCTTCCATGTCGGCACCGCTGCCGTCGCAGGCCGTGCACTCCTGCTGCTCGTCGCAGAGCCCGGAGGGGCAGACGTCGTCGATGGTCTCGGTCGTGCTGAGCTGGTCGGTCATGGGCGGAGTGTCCTCTCGTCGCGGGCGCCCGCGGTAGGGCGCATCGGGGTACAACGGGCGGTTCCCGGAGCGGCCGGCTTCACGGCCGCCACTCCTCGCGGTAGTCGGGGTGGTCGGAGTACACAGATGCCTTCCCCCTGGCCCACCCCTCCAAGGTGCGCAGCTGCGCGGGCAGGTAGTCGGCCTCGCGGCGCAGGGCCTGCTGCCGCACGTCTGGCAGCCCGAATCCCTCCCACTTACCGGTGCGCGCCTCGTGCTCAAGGTCGGCGTCCAGCTCGGCGACGGCCGCCTTGTGCTGCTCGTGGGCGCGGAGCAGCCGCTCGTAGTCGCGGAGCAGCTCACGGTCGATCGCCACCTCGGCGAGTACTCGCTTCGGGGGGTGCCGGGCGATGTGCTCCCGATCCTCGTCACGCTCGACCGTGGCGACGTAGCCGAGGCGCCCGAGCCTCCACTTCTCGTCACGTCTCGCCTCAACGCTGACGTGGACCATGGGCGGAATCTCGACGGCCCACGGAGCACCCGCACACGCCTTCGCTGACCGTTCGTCCTCTACCAGCCTCGCCCGCAGGAAGCCGATCAGCTCATTCACCGGCCGCCTCCGGGTGGTTGGGGGAGGCGCACAGCGCGCCGGTGTACTTGTTGTTGGCACGGCAGCGGGCCCGCAGCCGGGCCGCCCACTCGTGCAGCTCGCCCGCGTGCTCCGGGTGCGCGGCCGCGGCGGCCGCCAGGAGGTCGGCGAGTTCACACGCGGTCGAGGTGTACGCCGGCACGTCGACGAGGGCGAGAATGCGGTCGGGGAGCTGCTCGCGGCGGTCGCCGGGCGGCGGCGGGGTCCAACGGTCGGCGAGGAGCGCCATGACCGCGGCGGCGAGGGCTGGCACCCACTCCTGGGTTTCGGGGTCGTCGTGCAGCGCGATGTCGACGTCGTCCATGCCGTAGTCGTCGAACGGGAAAGCGCGGATGATCTCGGCGATGTCCTCGGCGGTCACCGGGGCGGGCGGGCTGTCGGGCACGGTCGTCACTCCTTCGGGGCGGCGAGCAGGGCGGCGATGAAGATCCAGCCCTTGTGCCAGGACTGGTCGAGGAGGTAGCCGGCGTTCGGGTCGCGCTGAAGCCACTTGGCGCTGCCGGTGGCGGCGGCGAGACGGACGACGCCGCGGGGCTTCTCGTCGCGCCAGTGGCCGCCCTGCCGGTCCGCGGCGTAGTGCGTGGCCGCGGACAGGGCGAGGGCCGCGGCGGCCCGGGCGGGCGGCAGGCGCAGCCCGCACACGCGGTTCACGGCGGCGAGCGCGGCGGCCTGGGTGGCCGTGTAGGTCGCGACGTGCACGGCGCATGCCCGGGCGCCTTCCGGGCCGGGTTCGCCCTTGGCGACGGCTTCGGTGTCGCGCTGCACCCAGTGGTCGGCGACCTCGTGGGCGGCGGTGAGGGCCGCGTAGACGGCGGCGAAACGGACGGCGGGGGTCATGGTCGTCGCTCCTTCGGGAGGTCGATGTCGTCGCCGTTGAAGGCGCGGACGGTCTCGCAGGGCCAGGGCGCCCAGTGGTGGCGGATGTCGGGCGGGCTGGAGCAGTGGGCGCACACGGTGATGTCGCCGTCGAACGCCTCCGCGTCCGGGTGGGCGTCGGGTGGAGGTTCGGCGGCCCAGACGACGGGGCGATGCAGGGTCCGCACGAGCGCGGTCTGCTGCTCGGCCGCCTCCCGCCTCTGCACCTGGTCGGCGAGGGCGGCGTGCAGCCGGCGCACGGTGTCGTCGTGGAGCGCCTGGACGCGGGCCAGCTCGGCGTGCACGGCGGGGAGGACGGCGTCGACGAGGGCCTCGGCGAGCGGGCGGTCCCCGGCAGACGAGCCGGGCCGCATCCACTCGGCATGCCCTGCTGCCGCAGCCTGGGCCATGGCATCGCGCAGCGCGCGCAGGCCGGGCGCATCCGTCAGCGGGCGGCGGGAGCACGCACACACCAGGTTCTCCCCCGCCTTCCCAGCGGCCACGGTGAACCAGCACCCGGCAGGGTCGGTGTGCATGTTCCAGCCGTGCTCGCAGGACGGGCAGCGGGTGCCGCCGCGCGGGGAGTCGCCGGTCGTCATCTCGCTGTGTACGGCCTCGGCGAGTGCCTGCTGCTGATCCTCGGGCAGGCAGGCGGGCCAGGTGCATGCGGGAGTCCGGTCGGTCACGTCTTCTCCGGGGTGCTCGTTGCTCACGGCGTGGATGGTCGGGTACAGGTCGGGCATGGCGAGGCAGGCTTCGATTACTCCGGCAAGGACGTGGCTGTCCTCGGGGTGCTTCTCGTCTCGCGGGTGCTGGCGGCCGTGGACGTAGGCCATGACGGCGGCCTCTCGCATGAGGGCCCGTTCGCGGTCGGTGAGCCGGGCGAGGAACGCGTCCACCGCGGCGTGGCGCGCGGCGTCCCGCTCGGCGACGTAGGAGATCAGGAAGTCGGGGAGGCCGGTCACGGGCGCTCCTCGCGGTCGGCGGGCGCGGGTGCCCGGTGGGGGTTGCCGAGGCCGGTCGGACGTTCGGGGCCGCAGGCGTCGAACAGGGCGATCAGGTCGCGGTGCTGCTCGGGGCCGACCGGCCTGCGGCCGGGGTAGGCGGCTCCCTGGGGGCGTTCGCCGCGGATGCGGGCGGCGTACAGCTCCGGCATGTACTCGGCGCCGCCGGCGGCCTTGCAGTCGGCGTAGGCGCGTTCGAGGTCGGGCAGCCGCGCGGGGGTGATCTCTTCGAGGTCGGCGGCGCCCCAGAAGAAGATGTCGGAGACGTTCGCGAAGAGGTGGATCTCGCCGTCGTCGACGCGCCAGAACAGGGTGTCGGCGCAGTCGGCGTGGGTGAGGGAGAACAGCTCCAGCACGCGGCGTACGAAGGCGAGGGTCTGGTCCGGGCAGGAGTGGCCGGGCAGAGGGTGGCCGGAGTGGAGGGTGTGGTCGGCGGGGACCGTGACGTCCTGGTCGCAGTCCGGGCACCGGAGTACCAGCGAGGGGCCCGCGTACTGGGTGAAGTCGCCGAGGTCGTGGACGGCCCCGCGCTCGGCGTCCTGAAGGCCCTTCAGCAGGCGTGCGCGCAGCTCCGGGTCCTCCTGGAGGTGCTGCTCGCGCTCGGGTATGTCGCTCATGCGGGCTCCTTGCTGGTGTGCTGGCCGGTCCACGGCAGGTGCAGCCCGTCGCCCTCAGCACGCGGGACGACATGCCAGTGCAGGTGGAACACGGTCTGGGTGGCCTCCGGGCCGATGGACGTGATCAGGTTCCCGTTGCCGGTTTCGCGGGCGAGTTCGCCGGCGCAGCGCGCGGTGCCGGCGGTGACGTCGAGGTCTTCGGCAGCGTTGACAACGTGCCGCTTGGGGAGCACCAGGAGGTGACCGTCGACGACGGGGTTGAGCGGGACAATCGCCAGCGCGTGCGGCCACTCGCGGACGATCGTCGCCGGCTCCTCGCCGCGCACGATCTTGCAGAACGGGCAGTGCCGCTCCAGCGGGCCGAGGCGCGCGAAGAACTCGGCCAGGCCGTCACTGACCCTCTGCACGGCGGCGGCGGTCACGGGGTCGAGACGGATACCCGCCCGGGGCGGCGGCGCTGGGTGGGGGTGGCGGTCCAGCTGCCGCCGCGCGCGGCCGGCGTCGGGGTACGGGCGGTGGCTCATGCCGACGTCTCCTGGCGGGCGCGGCGCTTGAGGGTGCGCTGGTAGTCCTGGAAGCGGGCCTTGGCGATGACCTCCCGGTCGGCGGAGCGGAGGACGATGCCTTCGGGGCGGCCGGCGGCGCCGTCGTCGAGGGCGGCCTGTGTGGTGGGGAGCTGCGCGGCGAGGAACTCCGCCGTGTCCTCGATGCCGCTCGGCAGGTCGTGGGCGGGGATGGTGCCCAGGCGCGGGGTGAGGGGGACGCCCTCGGCGGCGGAGGCCCGCTGGAGGACCGCCTCGGTGCAGAAGGACTGGCCACCGGCTTCGCGCCAGGAAGAGATCCGCTCGCGGGGCCAGTCGAGGACGTCGAGCGGGATGCACGCGATGTCGAACATGCGGTGCCCCAGCGCGGAGCCGGTGGTGTACTGCTTGGCGGCGGCGCCGATCTTGCGGCCGTAGACCTCCAGGAAGAACACCTGGATCTGCCCGTGCTCGGTGGGCTGCAGTTGCTCGGCGACGGGCTTGAGTGCGGCGACGATGCCGAGGGCGGGGTTCTCGATGCGGTCGCCCCTGGCGTATAGGAGTTCCTCGCGGGAGCCGAGGAAGTAGTCGCCGTCGGGCATGAGGACGATGCGCCCGTTGCAGCCGTCGACCTTCTCGGTGAGGATGACGTCGCCGTCGAAGGCGGTGACCTCGTCGAGGAGGCTGCCGTTCTTCGGGTCGATCTGGTGGTACGTGGGGATGCTGGGGTACTTGGTCGCGGAGTTGAGTGCGGCCAGATCCATCGTGTTCTCCTGGGTTCGGGTGCCGCCGATGCCGGTCATCGGCTTGCCTCGGGGGTGAGGGTGGGCAGCGGGGGGATCGTGCGGGCGAGCCAGTCGCCCGGCTCGGTGGTGAAGTGCGGGGCCGGTTCCGTCTCCCACCAGGAGCGCATCGCAGTGACCGTGTTGAGGCTGCTGGTGCGCTTGTCGGTGTAGGTGGTCTCGCGCGGTCCGACCTTCCGGGTGGTGATCCGGCCGCGTTTGCAGCCGGCCGGGTAGTCGTTCCAGTTGATGCCGCGCTCCGCCCGCAGCAGCTCCTGCATGCCGTCGCTGCTGACGCCGTGGAGGCGGCGCGGGGAGAAGCAGGACTGCGCGGCCATGCTGATCGAATTGCGGACGGCGTCGCGCTGCCGCCAGAGCAGGTAGTTGGCGACCTCGACGGGGTCGCCGATGGTGAAGACGCGGGCGTCGAACAGCGCGCGGCGGCCGGGCCGGCGGTCGTTGAGGACCTGCGTGGCGAGGGCGGCGGAGATGCTCAGCCACTTCGCGGCCACTCCCCCGAACCACGCCTGGGTGTTCGTGGTGCCGAAGTCGGTGACGAGGACGGAGATCTCGTCGGACTGCGTGTAAGCGAGCTTCGCGCCGCTGATCTCCGCGCACAGCGCCTCGGCGACCTTGTCCATGTCGGCCATGAACCGCATGTCGAACGGGCGGTCTGCGCCGCGCAGGTACTGGTGGAAGGCGCGGCCGTCGATTCTGAGGATCGCGTACGTGCGTCGCGGCAGGAGGTGCCGGTAGGGCGCCTCGTACGCCTTCATGCGGTCGCCGAGGCTGGTGGTGTCCGCCATCACGACCTCCCGCCCAAGCTCGGGTCGGCGGTGTCGAGGAGGAGCTGTACGGCCTGCTTGGCGGACAGGTGGCCGCGGCGTCCTGCGACGACATCGCGGATGAGGGCGGCGGCCTCGGTGTGGCCGTGCTCGTCGAGGAGGTCGGCGGCGTGGCTGCCGTGCATGCCGCTGCGGGTGGCGGCCGCCTCGGCGACGAGGCGGGCGGCCGGGTTCGCGGCGATCATCGCGATGCGGTGCGCGGCGGTGCGGGCCTGGTGGACACTGTCGCGGCGGACCCGGGTGCCGCTGTGGCTCGTGCACAGCTCCCCGGCGGGGGAGCCGCAGCCTTCCGGCGGTGCGGGGCATGCGGTGTCCAGTGCCGCGAGGGCGGGTGTGTCGGTCATGAGATGGAGACCCCCCAGGGTCCGTGGGCGATGACGGGTATGCCCGCGTCGTGGGCGAGGCGGCGGAGGTTCTTCGTGCCGAGGTTGCGGGCGCCGGGCTCGAAGAACAGCAGGGCGGCGTCGGCTCCTTCGGCGACCATGCCGACGTTGCGGCGCGGGCCCGCGCCGGGGCAGTAGGTGTCGAGGCTGCCGGGGTGGAAGATGTCGCCGGGCTTCTTCCGGCGGCGGTGGGGGCGGGTGCCCGGGGGCGGGCACTCCGGGCCGCAGTTGTCCCAGTCGGCGGGCCGCGGGTCCTCGATGACGCCGAGCGAAGCGGCGTACGCCGCGCACCAGGCGTGGGCGTGCTCGTCGGCGCCGCCCGGGCAGGAGCCGTGCCGCAGTACGAACGGGCCCTCGTAGCGGACCTGGCCGTGCAGCTTCTGCCAGATCCGGTCGCGGTCGGTGTAGTGGCGGGAGCCGCCGAGGATGAGGGTCTTCTTGTCGGAGTTCCAGCGCGCGACGGGGGCGGCAGAGATGCCCATCAGCCCTCCAGCCCGGTCAGAGCCCAGCCGTGCCCGCACGGCCAGACAGGCCGCTCCTCGATCTCCTGGCAGGTGCCGCAGGCCACGGCACGTTCGTCGGGCACGACGCCGAGGACCTTCTCGCCGCACACGGCCGGTGTGCCGAGCGGTGGCGGTACGGCGGGGTGGCACCACGGGCACACGAGGTGCGTCCGGGCGGGCTCGTCGCGGTCGGCGGCCGGCCGCGGTTCGGCCTTGAGGTGTGATCCGTTGCCCATCAGTCCGTCATCTCCTTGGGGTGCGGGGCGCCGTGCTCCTGGCCGGGCCAGGGGTGGCTGTTGGTGGTCGGGTCGGTGGGCTCGCCGCACCAGCAGCGGCCGGGCATGGCGATGACGGGCAGCTGCTCGACGGGCGTACGGGCGCGGCGCGAGCTGGGCCGCCAGGCGGCGCGCCGGTCGGCGACGGCACGGCTAATCCCCCACCCGCGCGCCGGCGGCGCCGGCGGCGATGTCCTTGAGGTGCGCGACGCGGGCGTTGCCGGTCGGGTACCAGGGGCAGCCGTCCCAGGAGCACAGCGGGCCGGTGTGGTTGGGGCAGCCGCGCCGGTAGCGGTCGACGGCGGCGAGGAGCGTCGGGTGCGCGGGCCGGGCGAGGGCGAGGCTGCCGGTGGTGCCCGGGTGCCCGTTCCACGTCGACACGACCTCGGCCCCGAGGCCGGCCAGCTCGGCCGTGATGGCGTCCAGCTCGCCGGGCCCGAGGGGGTTGGCCGGGCGGCGGCCGCCGCCCTCGCCGGTCCACTCCACCTTGCCGACGTGGGTCGAGATGACGACGCGGCCGTCCCAGCCCGCGGGGCAGAAGCCGTACCAGCGGTTGCTGTCGGGGCGGCTGAGGGTCTCGCCGTGGTGCTGGAGGATCGCGTCGTCCGGCTGCTCGGTCTCGTACAGCCACGCCAGGCCCGCGGCGAGGATCGCCGTCCGGCCGCTCACCGGTCTTCACCTCCGGCCGGCGGCACGGTGATCAGCCCGGCGCCCACGGCGAGCGCGATCGCGTGGCTGGTGTTCCGCGCGCCCAGGCGCTTCGCGATCCGGCGGCGGGCGTTCTTGACGCCGTCCTCGCTCAGGTGCAGGCGCGTCGCGGTCTCGGGCGTCGGCTCTCCCGCCGCGGCGCCGGCCAGTACCTTCAGCTCCAGCTGGGGCAGGTCCGTCCCGTGCAACTGGGACACCTGCGGGCGCCCGGCGCCGTCGGAGATGCCCAGATCGCGCATCACCTGCCGCAGCCGGGCGACCTCTTCCACCAGCCACCTGCGCGCGGCGTCCAGCTGCTGCGCCTGGGTGAGCAGGTGCCGCTCGGCGTCCGTGTGCGGTCGCCACGTGCCGCCCGTCCCCGTCGGCCTCGGCAGCACCAGTCCGGTACGGACGATCGCGGTGAACCGGCGGTCACGCATCATGCGGTCACCCACAGCCGTCACCCCCGGCGGCCTGCCGCTCGTCCTGGGTGCGCGGCCGGTACCCGTCCAGCTCCACAGTCACGCCGTCTACGTCGCACGCCCCGTGCACAGTCTCCAGACCGGAGAGGACACGCCGCTCGTCAAGTTCGATACCGAGGGCCTGCGCCCACTGGCGGGCGTCGTCGATGCTGCCGGCGTCGTCCGCGGGGGTGTAGGCGTGGAACCAGTCGGCGGTGCACAGCGAGCACTGCTCGACGTGCGCGCCCTCGGGGTGCCCGCAGCGGCACAGCGGCGCCGTGCCGGACTCGCCGCCCGTCTGCGCGGCGCGCTTGACCTCGGTGGTGGTACGGCAGAACACCGGGGTGTGCGGTCCGACCGTGGCGTTCGTGCCGTCGTCGAACGTGAAGCGGACGAAGTCCATCGGCGCGTACACGCGCAGGATGTCCGTCACCGTCAGCCACACCGGCTCGCGGCCGAACTCGTCCGGCATCGTGCGGATCTGCCAGCCCTCAGGGACGCGGTGCGCGGGGCGCTCCTGGCCGATCTCGCGCTCGAAGGTCCGGCGGGCGTTCACGAGGCACCGCCCGCGGGGATGTAGGGGTGGCGCCACATGCGCTCGCCGTCCTCGGGGCAGAGGCGGCACTGCGGGTCGCTGTACTTCGCGTCGTGGTACGCCTTGCCGTGCCCGCAGCGGCACAGCGGCGCCGTGCCGGACTCGCCGCCCGTCTGCGCGTCACGCTCGTCGGCGGCGTCGACCACCCACCGCTCCGCCTCCCGGTCCCAGATCACGGACCACATCAGGTGGTCAGTGATGGTGCCGTCGAGGTCGATGCCGAGGGCGGCGACCGCGTTGAGCGCGTCGGCGATGGCCTGCCACCGCGACCGGTCACTCCGAGGAGGTTCGGGCTCACCCCCCGGCGGCAGGGCGGCGGTGATGCGCGCCTCGTCCGACATGCGCCACACGGCGGCGGCTGCATCGCAGTTGCAGTCGGCGAACCGGGTCTTCAGGTCGCCGTGCTCGGGGCACAGGCGCCGCAGGTGCATCTCCGCCCTGTCCAGCACGGCGGAGGGCGACGCCGCGATCTCCGGGAGTACGGCGGCGATCGCGCGGGCCTGCCAGGCGTGCAGCTGCTCGGCGTAGTCGTCACCGCGCGGGGTGACCGCTCCCGGGTCGAAGATGGCGAATCGAATGCGGCGGAGCACGTCGTGCTCCAGCAGTGGCTTGCCGCCGACGATGATGTCGTTCAGCCGGCCGGGCTCGGGCTGGCGGGCGCTCACCGGGTCTCACCGTCCTCGCGGTTGCCGACCCACTCCACCCCGGAGACGACTCCGGTCGTCGGGGTGGACACGAAGGTGGGTGCCCATCCGGCGTCGATGAACCGCAGAGCGGCCTCGTAGGTGGGCCGATCGGCGTCCGTCTTCACGGCGCCCCAGGTGTAGGCCGGGGAGGACATCCAGCTCGCGAGCCCTTCCGGGGCCGGGAACACCGGGGAGATCGGGGAGCCTTCGGAGACGGTCTCCCACAGCTGGAACCCGTCGCCCTCGGGCGGCTCGGTCCACTCCCAGGCGTCTGCCTCGGCGCGCTGCCCCGGATACTTCTCCACAGTGCCGTGGCCCTGGCAGGTGGGGCAGATACCCCAGACCTCGGGATCGAGCCCCGCCGCCTTGACGATCTTCACGGCGATGCGGCCGCCACCGGTACTGCCCAGCCAGTGCGTCGGCCGTTCACGGTCCTCGCCGGTGAGGCCGGCCACCAGGTCGAGGATGTCCTCCGTGGGGCGGGCCACCCGGTGGGTGCGGTTGAGGGGCGGGTAGCCGTCCTCGGCCAGCCACGGGTGCATGGGCCGGCCGCGCCGCTGCTCGCCGATGTCCTCGGCGACCATGCCCAGGCGGCCGGCGACGGTGTGGAGCCACTCTGCGGCGGCCGTGTAGCCCCGCTCGCAGTCCGGGCAGGGGTCTTCGCGGAGGCGTTCGGGCATCAGGTAGCCCTGCCACACCTGCCGCAGCGGCCAGTCGAACGTCAGCGGCACGCGGCGCACTTCACGGGACATGGTTGGTTCTCCAGGGTTCTCAGACGGGGGTTTCGGTCCAGGCGCCGCCCGGCTCGCTGCGCTCCAGCAGCGCGGCCGGTGTGCGGCGGCCGGGCTCGCCGGCGCCGGCCTTCAGGCTGGCGGCCCACCGCTCGCGGGCCTCGCGGGTCTCCAGGTGGATCACGTGGCCGTCGGTGCAGCGGATACCGAACAGGCAGGCGTCCTTCTCGCGCTTGCGCACCTCGTCGAGGTGGGCGTTGTGCAGGTCGACCGCGCGCTGCATGCCGACGTGGTCGAGCCACCGCCCGATCGCGGCCTCGTGGTCGCCGTGGAGGCCGCGGAGCCGGTCCAGCGACCCCGTCTGAGCCTGCAGCTCCGGGTTCTCGAACCGGGGCGGGTACTCCTCGGCCGCGTACGTGAAGCCCTCGCTGCCGATCTTCCAGTGGAAGGCCAACAGTTCGAGCCAGTCGTAGTCGCTCAGCCCGCTGGGGTTGTCGATACCGGCGGTGTCGTTCATGGGGTACTCCTTGAAGGTGTCGAGGTGGCCCGGCGGCGCGGGAGCGAGTCGGTGAGCCGTCCGGAGCGGCTCGGGTCGCGTGCCCGGCCGCCGGGCCGGGGCTGGAAGGGGCGGGGCGGGTCTACGCTCGGGATCCCGCCGGGGTGACCCCCGGGGTTACCGGGCCGTGAGGCCGCGCGCGGTTGCCGCCGCCGCGCCTTCCAGCGGTCTGCGGGGTCAGGTGGTCTCGTCGCTCTCGTCGCGCTCGTCGTCGGTGAAGGCGTAGACGCCGGTGGCGGTGCCGCGGGAGACCATGCGGCCCGCGTTCGTCACCGCCGCCTTGGTGCGCGTCCCGGAGTACGAGAGGGTCGTGGACTCGCCGATGCCGATGCCGCCGGCGGCGGCGAAAGCGTCCTGATCGGCGCCGAGGAAGACGAACGTCCAGCCGTGTTCCTTCTCCTTCCGGCGGGTGAGCGCCTTAACCTGCTCACGGGTCCACTCGCGGGACTTGTTCTCGTGCCCGTCGGTGAGGATGACGACGACCACCTCACCCGGCCGCTCGTCCGCGGGCTTCGCGTCCAGCTGCTCACCGACGGCCGTGACGGTGCGGCCCACCGCGTCCAGCAGCGCGGTCATCCCCCGCGGCTCCAGCGTGAACGCGGGCACCTCGGCCAGCGGCTTGTTCTCGTACACGACCTCGTACCGGTCGTCGAAGGTGTACAGGCTGACGGTCGTCTGGCCGGGCGCCTCACGCTGAGCGTCGAGGAACGCTTTCAGCCCTCCCTCGGTGTCGGACCTGACGCTGTGCATGGAGCCGGAGCGGTCGAGGACGACGGCGATGTGGCGCAGATCGGGGTTGGTCACGGCTGGTACTCCTGTCAGTTCTGCTGGTCTCCTGGTCGGCGTGCCTGAGGCGCGATTCGAACGCGCGACCGGCCCCTTATAAGAGGGCTGCTCTGCCGCTGAGCTACTCAGGCGAGGGGGTGGGCCCGCCCGCGCCCGGGAGGGGCGTTCGGGGCGGGGCGGGCCCGTGGCGGCCGGGCAGAGCGGGTTGCCCGGCCGCCGGTCGGTGGGGTCAGGACTGGAAGCAGGTGAAGTCGAAGGTGACGTCGCCGCCCGCCGTGTCGGTGACCGCGATGTTGTACGCCTCGCCGCGCGCGGCCTTGGCCGCGAGGGTGCGGCCGAAGATTTCGACGCCGCGGCCGGGCATCCGGCGGGTGTGGACCGTCCCGTCCGGGTCCTCGTGGCTGAGGAAGTAGATCCGCTCGAAGCGGCCGGTGCGCGGGTCGCGCCAGCGGTGGCGGGAGAGGGTGTGGTTGGTCATCGGGGTCCTTGTCCGGTGCTGTCGGGCACGGCGGCCGGGCGGGGTGCCCGGCCGCCGGTCGGTGGGCTAGCGGGTGGTCAGCAGCATCAGGCGGCGGTGGGCACTCGACTTCTCGTCGTCGTAGCCGCCCTCCAGCGCGCGCTGCGCGCGGGCCAGGTCCTCGGTGAGGTTCCGGGGCACGACGCGGGTGCGGTGGTCGAGGAAGTCCGTGATCGTCCGCTCGGCGGCGTAGGCGGTGCGCCCGAGGCGCCCGGCCTCGGCGCGGAACATCGCGTCGAGCTGCTCGGTGCGCTCGGCGTGGTTGGCCTTCACCTTGTCGGTGGCGTCCTCCTCCAGCGGCCACAGTGCGCCGAGCACGGCGTGGAAGTCGGCGACGGCGATGTCGGTGCGGGCGAGGGCGTTCTCCTCGGCGGTGAACTGCTCGAAGTAGCGCACGGACAGGCCGAGGGTGCGGCGGGCCTCGCGGATCGCCGCGGTGGCTCCGCGGGTGTGGCGGACGGTCCAGCTCGTGTGCGCGTCACGGACGGCGAACCGCTCGGTGTTGGCGCACACGGGCCGCCACGGGGTGACGACGCAGGTGAACCCGCCGCCGCCGGTGTGGTCGTTGAAGATCGCCACGTACGGGACGATCTCGTCGTTGATGCCGTCGGCGTCGACCGTGACGGTCTGCGGCAGGCGGATCGACACGAACACCCGGCGCCCGCCGCGCAGCGCCCCGGCGGACTCCCACACCACGTCCGTCTCGCCGACCAGCTCCTGAAGGAAGCCGAAGCCGTCCGCGTTCTGGATCGGGACGTACTTCTTGCCGACCGACCCGAGGGCCTCGCCGGTGTCCTCCCGCACGGTCGTGAACCGGCCGTCGTGTCGGCGCAGCTCACCGAGCCACTCGTACATCGCGGGCACGGTGGTGACGGTGAAGTCCAGCCCGGACATGGCCAGCACCTTGTCGACGTCGGTGGTGCCGCCCGGGATGATCTGCCCCAGGCCGTGCCACGCCGGGGACGACGCGTACAGCGCCACGCGGCCCGTGGTGTCCACGTCCAGACCGTGCTGGTTCACGATCGCCGCGATCTGGCCCGCCGCGTCCAGCTCGACGCGGAACCGCTCGCCGCGGTCCCAGCCGGTGAGGTACTCGTACCAGCCGCCGCCGAGCTTCCCCACAGCGCCGGACGCCAGCTGCCCGTCCAGCCACTCGCGGCTGCGCGCCGCCTTGTCCTCGACGGCCGCGATCTGCGCGGCCTTCTCCCCCGCGAACGCAGCGTTCACGTCCACGCCCCGCTCCGGCTGCCGTGTTCCCTGGTCCATCTCTCTGCTCCCCCTCGGGATCTGTCCGTCTCGTCCGTGTGTCGTGGGTGGGTGGTGGGTGGCCCGGCGGCCGGGATGGTGGAAGCGGCCGCCGGGCCCGTGCGCCGCCGTCTCCAGCGGCGCCGCTCCCCCGGCCGGGCCCCAGGTGCCCGGCCGGGTAGCGGGGTGTCAGCCCCAGGTGACCCGCAGGCCCGACCTGAGGGCGTGCTCCGCCAGCCCCCGCAGGTCGGCCAGACGCCGCTGCAGGTAGCCGACCGGCCGCCCGCAGTCGGTGAACCGGCCCCGCGTCTCCGCCGGGCGGCCCTCGTCGTCGGGCGTGATCGCCACGGCGACCAGCACCCGGCCGAGGAACTGCTCCGGGTCCTCGTCGCCGCACGACTCGGTGAGGCCGAGGACGTCCAGCACCACGGCCGCGTTGGCGTTGGCCATGTTCACCGGCTCGCCGTGGCCATCGGCGGTGAACGTCACGGACATGGCGGCCTCCAGGGTCGGGACTGGCAGGTGGGCGGTCTGCGGGAAGGCGAGCCACCCGGCCTCCAGCACGTGCAGCTCCGAGGGCCGGTAGGCGAAGACCGTGCGGGCCACGCCGTCGACCGCTTCGGTGACCCGCTCCGGGTCGCGCCCGTACTGGCCGCGGTAGACGGCGGCAGCGGCACGGCCGAAGAGGCTCCGGTACTTCCAGTCCAAGGGCAGCCCGCCCGCGACCAGGAACTCAGCGACCGTGAACTTCCGCTGCCCGCCCTCCATGGCGCCCCTCCTTCTGTGCCCTTCGGAACACCTCCATTTTATCCAAACGAACTTGGACAAGTCAAGTTGGACAACTGGATTTGCCCAAACGGGCTTGCTACCTTGGGAGGCATGAGAGGCCCGATGCGATCCCCTCCCCAAGCACCTTGGCCAAGCGAGCTGTGGGAACATGCGGCCATGAGCGACTACTCCCCCAGCCCGCAGCTCGCCGCAGCCCTCACCGCCTTCGAGGAAGCACTCACCGAGGTCGAGGAGCGCCGGCGGGCACTGCGAGAAGCAGTCGCCGCCGACCTCAAGGCGTACGACGTCACGAACGACGTCGTCGCCGACCACCTGCCCTGGTCCGCAGAGACCGTCCGCGGGATCGCCCGCGAGTACGGCGTCCCGCCGAGGCGGAAACCGACCGTCCGATCGATCAAGCCCAAGAAGAAGCCCGGGGGCACGTCCTCCGGCTGACCGGAGGAAGACATGCCCCGAGTGGACCCGACGAAGCCCACTGCGCTGTACCGGCTCTTCACGTCTGGCGACGTGCTGCTGTACGTCGGCATCACGGTCGAGCCGAAGGTCAGGCTCCGGGTCCACTCCCGCGAGAAGACGTGGTGGCACGAGGTCGTGCGCCACGAAATCGAGTGGCACCCTGACCGGGCGGCGGCAGAGCGAGCCGAGACCGACGCCATCGTCACCGAGAAGCCCCGGTACAACGTCGAGCAGTCCACGACCCGGGTGCGCGGCGACGCCAGCACGGAGTACCGCAGCCCGTACGCCAAACCACGGCAGGTGCGCATCGCCACGCCTACGTGGCAGGCCCTCTACACAGCAACCAAGGCTGCAGCCACGTCGCGAGGCGCGACCATCACAGCCATGATCGCGTGGTGGCTCGGCGAGCCGGGGGCGGAGCTTCCCGAGCGCCCGCCCCGGGCCGCCTGGTCCGAAGCTCCCCCAGCGCCCGGACCGTGAGGTTGTGCTCGAAGCGCGCCGGCTGCCCGAGGCAGCGGACGCAGCCAAGAACGCGGACGTGACGGAGGGGTGACGTGGGCAGCGGCTGTGCGTACAGGGCATCTCTCAGGCCACCGCCTCGTGCCGGCTGATGTCCTCGCCCGTCAGGGATTCCACGACCATGCCGACGAGGTCTCGTGCGGCGTTCGGCGTGACGGCGTTCCCGATCATCTCGATCTGCTGATCGCGATCCCCGAGGAAGACGTAGTGCCCGGGGAACTCCATGGCGTTCGCGTTCTCACGGACGGTGAGCATCCGGTAGCGGCACTCCTCGACGCTGGTGGCGTAGCCGACCAGGCCGTGCCGGTCGTGGGTCGTGAGCGTGGGCATCGGGGCGGTGACGGGCTGCGTCTTGCTGTTGCCGTAGTACGGCAACAGCTCGTGCGCGGCCGGGTCGGCGTACACGACGCCGTGGTTGATGCCCCCGGTGGTGAGCGTCGACATCGGCCGGCTGGCGGGCCGGTGGGTGGAACCGCCGCCCCGCAGCTCGACCATGAAGGGCGGGATGAGGACGCCTTCGGACTCGGTCGTCGTGCGGGTCCGCATGAGCCGGTCGACCGGGTAGGCGGTGGTGTTCCACGTGCCGCCGCACGGCACTAGCAGGGTGCGCTGGTACTTCGCCCAGCCGTCGCGGATCTTCCGCATCGTGTTGGCGACCAGCGGCCGGCGGCGGCCGCCGATGGTCTCGGCGGGCAGCGTCCAGTCGATCGCCTCGGCGGCGGCCCGCGTGTGCGGCTCGACGACCGTGTTCCGGCACTCGACGTGCGGGCAGCGGTAGGTGTACTGGCCGGTCTTGATGCCGTACACGCCCCACGGCCGCTCGGGGCTGCACGTCTTCGTCTTCTTCCAGGACTGCATCAGCCGTGTCCGGCCGTGCTGGGGGCACGTGCCGTACGGGCGCAGCCACTTGTCGAAGTCGGGAGCGCGGTCGCCCTTGCGCCAGAAGATCACGTACATGCGCGGGCGCCGCGAGCGCGAGCCGGGGCCGGCAGCCTGGGCGTGGGCGGAGTCGAGGTAGATGATCCGGTGCTCGTACGGGCCCCACAGGGCGACGCTGCGCACCCAGTTGTCGAAGGCGAAGCCGGGCGCTTCGTCCGGGCCCCACCAGCGGGCGTCGGGCACATTCTCGACGACGATCGCCCGGTAGCGGTGGTGCTCGGCGAACCGCGCGACGTCGTGCATGGTGGCCCGGGACCGGATAGCAGCTTCGTCGGTGCCGTCGGTGGCGAACAGGCCGCCGCTGAACTCACCGTGACCGCGCTTCTTCCCCTTGGCCCGGGTGTGGTTGGTGCACTCGGGGGACGCCCACAGGATGTCCGTCGTCGGGTATCGGGACGGGACGACCTGGGAGATGTCGGCGCAGTCGTGGTCCGTGTCGGGGTGGTTGCTCTGGTGGGTGTCGATGGCGTGCCGGGAGTGGTTGGCTGCCAGCACGACACGCACGCCGGGGATCTGCAGCGCTCCGGTGGTGGAACCGCCGGCGCCGCAGAACAGGTCGGTCGCGGTGATCACTGGCGCGCAGTCCCCAGCCCAGGCCTCACGCCGGTGGCCGCCCGCCACTGCTCGACGATCGCCTTGGGCACGCGGCCGACCGGGGAGACCTCGATACCCTGCTCCGCGGCCCAGGCGCGGACGTCGGCCGGCGGGTAGCCGAGCGGCTGCTTCTTCCGCTTGGTCTTGGGCGGCGCCAGCTCGGCCTCCCGCGCGCGGAGTTCGGCAAGACGCTGCTCCAGCGTCTCGGTCTCGACGGCGATGGCCGTCAGCTCCTGCTCGGCGTCCCTGCGGGCGCGGAGGGCGGTGATGGCGGTGCGGGCATCGGCGGCCTGGTCCCGGACCTCGGGGGCGACGTGTTCGTCGCCCCAGGCGAGGAGCGCCCACACGGGCGTGTCCTGCTCCTGCGGGTCGTCGGGCGGTGCGGGCTTCGGGGCGGGAGGCGGGGCCGGGTCGTGCACGTGGTTCTCCTTGGCGGTGGGCTTGCTGCGGGGCTGGCGGGGCGCCGGCGGGCGGGTGGCGTGCGGCTGCTCCTCGTCGAGGAGGGCGCGCAGCGCGTTGATGGTCATCGCCCGGTCCCGGCCGCGCGGGCTTCGTTTTCCAGGTCCTCCAGGTCCTTGAGGATCTGGGTGACGACCTGCTCGACGGCTTCGGTGGCGTCGGCGGCGAGTTCGGCGGCGCGGGGGTGGCCGGCCTGCTTGAGTCGGTGGGCGACGCCGCCGACGCCGCCGGCGAGGGTTTCGCTCTGGTGGAGCAGGCGCAGCAGCTGGGCGGCGGGCGCGGGGGTGTCGCGGGTCATGGCGGTGTCCTCCTGGGGAATGCGGTTCTCGCTGAGCAGGACCAGGCGCGGGCCTTCGTAGCGGGCCGGCCGGCCGGTCTCTTCGTCGGCGCAGTGGATGTTGACGCACCAGGCGCGGGGCCGGTCGCCGTCGGCGCGGCCGTAGATCGTCGGCTGCCGGTCGGGGCCGCCGTCGCACACCAGGCACAGCACGCCGCGGAACTCCTCGCTCGGGGAGCGCAGGCCGAGGACGGTCTCGGCGGTGGACACCCAGGTGCCGACGAGGCTGGTGGCGTGCCCGGCCTGGTCGGCGGCTTCGGCGTTGTGCGGGATGGCGCGCAGCGCCTTCTCCCAGTGCTGGGCGTACGCGGAGTTGCGCAGGCCCCGGTCGAGGCCGACCGCCTCGGTCTTGATGCGCGTGCTCCAGAACACGGCTTCCAGCGGGGTCGGCGGCCGGGACCCGGGCGCGGTACGGCCGGCGGGCTCGTGGGGCTGCGCGGTGCGCAGGGCGATGTCGTCGAGGCGGCGCAGGAGTCCGGGCCCGGGCTCGTGGCCGTCGCTGATCGCGTAGCCGTCGAGGAGGGCGTGGACGAGGTCACTGAGGGTCTGCACTGGTGCTCCCTTCGGGGCCCGGGCGGCGGGCGAGGCCGAGGACGACCGCGGAGGCGCACGGCCAGTGCACCGGGTGCGCCGGGATGTTCCACATGCCGTTAGCGTCGAACTCCATGCAGCGGGCGCAGACCAGTCCGGTGGTGCGAGCGCGGCAGGTGCGGCAGGCGCTCAACCGCGACCAGTTCTCGTGGATCACCGAGCCCAGGGCGACCGGCTCGTGGCCGTAGTCGTGCTCGGAGTTGCCGCGGTACAGCGCGGCGCGCAGGCCGGGCAGGCACGCGGCGCACGGCTCCCGGCCGTCGCCCATCGCGACGGGGACGGTGGTCTCCTTGATGCGGTAGTTGTGGAGGGTGCCCCAGCCGCCGAACAGGTCCTGGCCTGCGAGCAGCGCGCCGCAGTCCTCGCGGGCGTGGAAGCGGGCGCCTCCCCTGGAGGCGTACACGGGGTTCATCAGCGGTTCCTCTGGGAGTGGCGGGCCAGGATCCGGGCGCCGACGGCAGCGGGCCAGAACACGATCAGCAACGCGGCGAACAGAGCCGCTGCCGCCGGGGCGGTGTCGAAGACGAGCCGCATCATCGGCTCGTCCTGTATCTGGCGCGGGGTGACCAGCGCGAAGAGGACGATGCCGAGCACCCACACGGCCAGGACGGAGACGGCGAGGACGGTGGTGATCACGGAGCCGCCTCCGGGGTGTCGTCGCCAGCAGGGCCGGGATCGGGCAGGAGGCCGGCGTCGTCGAGGGCGCCGAGCGCGCGGCGGGCGAGGGCGTCCGGGTAGGGGCCCTGGCCGACGAACGCGAAGCTCTTGCCGGTGGACACGTGCATGGCGACCTTGATGAGGTCGCGGAACGCCCACGCGGGCACGGACGTCAGGACGATCCCCCGGTGGCCGTCGGCCATGGTCTCGACACGGCTGATGCTGACCGTCGGCTCGGGCACGGGCCCGTGCTCGCACTCCCCCGGGCGGAGGGTGTGCGCTCCGGCCTTGCGGCACTCGCGGCGGCAGCCGTCGAAGTCCTCGTCCGTCATCGCTGGCTCCTTTCGTCGGCGGTGGATGAGGGGGTGCCCGGGGCGGGATTCGAACCCGCACTCAGCCCGCTTTTAAGGCGGGAGCGTCTTCCGTTGCGCCACCCGGGCCGGGGCATCAGCGGGGCTCCTGGGGGCCGGATCGTGGCCGCCGGCGGCGGCAGGCGTTCTCGGCGGCGCACACGGTGATCTCCGGGGTGTGGACGGTCGGCGGGATGACCCGGAAGCCGCGGCTGCCGACGCGGCCGCACTGCTCGCAGCGCAGCAGCCGCGGCCGGCGCCGGTCCCGCGCGCGGCGGGGGCGGGTACGGCGGGGCGGCGGTGCCGGCGCGGCCGGCTGGACGTCGGCGGCGGTGTCCTCGTCGAGGTCGAGGGGCAGCTGGCCCGCGCCGGGCGCCGTACGGGGCGGCGCCGGTCGGCTGGGTGCCCCGGTGGTCGGCGTGAGCTTGCGGCGGCAGACCGGGCCGATGCCCGCGGCCACCGACACGGGGTCGGTGAGGCGGCGGCCGCACGGGCAGCGGGACTCATCCACCGGCGGCCTCCTCCCCTGCCCGGCCGGGGAGCTGGGCGGCCCACGCGGCGAGCGCCTCGAAGTCGCCCGGGAGGAGGCCCTTGCGCGGGTCGACGTGGTGGAGCAGTGCCGGGGCGCCGTGGTGGGCGGCGACGTACTCGCGGTCCGCCGGGCCGGTCTCGTCGTCGACCCACACGAACGGGCGGCCCGCGGCGTAGTCCACGAGGTCGTGGGTCTTGAAGTAGGTGCCGTCGTCCCGGCTGTAGTCGTCGCAACTCCAGTCGACATGCGGCAGGTCCGGCAGGCCGACGTTCGGGGCGATCCACGTGTTCGCCTCGTCGGCCCACGTGGTGGCCCACACTAGGTCGTACGGCAGTGCGAGGAGCTGCGCGCCGTGGCCGGGGTTGAGCCACACCCGCAGCGGCTTCGCGCGGGGGTGGTCCCAGCCGCGGGGCCGCATGCGGTGGGTGGTGTAGCCCTCGGGGCGGCGCGATGCCTTCGCCGCGAACGGGTTGAGCGGGCCGTCGACGTCGAGGAACAGCAGCGGGCGCGTCACCGGCCACCGCCGAACACGAAGTTCTCCAGCTGCTCGTCGGTGCCGTTGTCGAAGACGTCGTGGAAGTCCCCGAAGCCCGTGACCTCCGCCGTGATGTCCGCGGCGCCCCAGCACGGCGTGCACAGCCGACGTACCGGCGGCTCCTTCTCGTCCCACGGCCGGGCCGCGCGCTGGAAGCGGAACAGCATGCGGATCCTGCCGCAGAACTCGCAAGCGCCTTCCCGGGCGGTGCGCAGCCGTATCCGCGCAGCGTCCGCCTCCAGCTGACGCTGCCGCTCCTCGTAGGTGATGCCGCAGCCGGCGCACGGGCCCGGGACGCCGAGGCTCCCGTCGGGCGGCTGGATCGGGAAGGCGTGCTTGCACAGCGAGACGCTCACGGAGCACCGCCTCCGATCGCCCGCGCCACCGCGAGGGCGTGCTCCACGTCTGGGCACGGCCAAGGCACCTCGTCGGCGTCGTGGACCCCGCTGCACCGGCACACCTGGTACTCGCGGTGCTCCGGGTACGTGACCGTGACGTCATCGGCGAAGTGCCGCTCCGCCACCGACTCCAGCCACGCGGCGAGCAGCACGTCGAGGTCCGCGCGGACGATCAGCATTCCGCTCCGGAGCCGGCGCGCTGCGGCGCGCAGTTCGGGCGCCGCGCCCGCCGGCCCGCCCTCCGTCTGCCGCGGCCGTGTTCCCAGCCACTCGGCGGGCGGGTCCGGGGCCGGCCGCAGGCCCGGGAAGTCGATCCGCTCGCCCGGCTCGGCCTCGAACGGTGGCGGGTTCTGCAGGTCGAGTTCGGCGAGGAAGAACTTCCCGGGCAGGTCCGCGGGCGGGCAGCCCGCGGCGGTCGCGAACTGGGTGCCCTGGACGAGGACGGCGCGGCGCCCGCTCCAAGCGGTGACGCTGACCCAGACGTGCACGGGGTCGTCGTCGCAGCAGTCGAGCTGGCCGCCGTCGACCTCGACGGCGACGACGTGGAGCGGGATGGTCGCCCGCGTGGGCTCAGTCACGGCCGGCCTCCTTGTCCCACATGTCGGCGACCTGCCGGAGGATGTGCGCGGCGTTGGTCTTGGACAGGCCGCGGGCGGAGGATTCGACGGCGACGGAGCCGTCGGTGCTGCCGGGCCGGACGATGACGAAGGCGAGGGTGTCGCGGCCGTCGACGGCGACGAACGTGTCCCGTCCGGCGGGCCGGCCGGTGTGCGGGGGCGTGGCGGGGTCATTCACAGTCCAGCTCCGGGGTCTGGTCGGGGTCTTCGACGGGCGGTGTGGGCGGTCCCCAGCCGAGGGCGGCGCGGATCTCGTCCGGGCCGAGCCGGTGCTCGCTGACGAGCCGGCCGTCGCGCCACTGCTGGCCGTCGCGCAGGACCTGGGCGAGGCGGTCGAGGCCGGCGGACCGGGCGTAGGCCCGGTCGGCGTCGGCGAGTTCGGCGTTGATCAGCGCTCGCAGCAGCTCGGCGTCGCCGGCTTCCATGCGGCGGCAGGCGCGGGAAAGCTGCACGAGGAGCTGTTCGCGGCGGTGCCAGCGCTCGACCTGGGCGGCGTCGGCGGCCTGCTGGACGGTGGCGTCGTCAGGCATGGGCGTGCTCCTCGTCGCGGTCGGGGGGCGGCAGTTGCCGCCTCAGGGCTTCGATGTGGTCGAGGACGGCACCGGCGGCGCCGCCGGCGCTGCCCGTGCTCGCCTGGAAACCGCAGGAGCACCGTGCGGTCGGCTCTGAGGCGCCGATGCGCGGGAGGTCGACGCCGGCCAGGTGGTGGTGGTGGAAGGCCACAACGAGGTGGCGGGTTGCTGCGTGGAGGGCCTCGGTCTGGGAGGCGAGCAGGTAGACGCTGGCCCTGCACCGGTCGATGCGGCAGAACCACATCCACGCGCCTGCGTTCCGGGCACCGGGCAGCCTGCGGATCCGCACGATGGCCGCGGTCATGGAGTGGTCCCGGTGGTGCGGTAGACGGTGCAGGTCTGCGCGGGCGGCTGCTCGACCCACTCGGCGGTGATCTCGCCGCGCTGCTGCATGCGGGCCAGGAGCCGCGCGGTCTGCCCGGCCGGGAGGCCGACGCCGGCGGCCACGCCGCGGGCGGGCCGGCCGGGGTGCGCGGACACCCATGCGGTGATCGCGTCGGCCCGGGCGCGGCGGACGCGGACGGTCATGCGCGTCGCGACCAGGGCGACCGCGCCCGTCACCGCCGCCACCCAGTACTCGCCGGCGGCCACGTTGACAGCCGTCAGCGTGTAGTAGAGGGCGGCGAAGCAGCCCAGAACCGCCGGTGCGTACGCGGGCCCGCGGTACACGGTGCGGCTGTTCACTGCTGGGTCTCCTCGACGGTGAAGGCGATGACGATGGCGTCGTCGGCGGGGAAGAACTGGAGGGCGTTGTCGTGCAGGGAGGTCTCGGCCGGAACGTTGTGCTTCTCGCGGTACTCCTGCTGCGCGGCGTTCCACGCCTTGTCGACCTCGGCCGCGGCAGCGCCGTGCGGGCTGGGGGCGGGGACGATGTACTCGCGGCGGACGGTGGTGACGGTGCGGCTGGTGTAGTCGGCCATTACGGCTGCTGCTCCTGGTTCTGGGTGTGGTGGTCGGTGGTGAGGTGGCGGCGGATGCGGTCGGGCACCTCGATGCCGAGGCGCTCGCACTCCTCGGCGAGGAACGCGGCGAACTGTTTGCCGTGGGCGTCGATGAGGCGGTGGACGGCGATCTCGCCGGCGCGGGCCCGTACGTCCTTGATGGAGGCCCGGTCGGCGCGGATCTGCTCCAGCCGCACGTCCGGGTCTTCGGAGTTGCGGCGGCGGACGGCCGCCCGGTGGCGCAGGGTCTTCGCCTCGCTGTAGCGGCGGGCCGCGGCCTGCCGGGCCCACGTGGCGCGGGTGCGCCACAGGCGGATCGCCTCGCTGTCGGCGCCGCGGCGGCGCTCGAAGTCGGCGTCGTGCGCGGCGAGGACGCGGCGCAGCTCGGCGTGCCAGCGGTCGACGACGTCGTCTGCGCGCAGCGCCGCCGCTTCCTGGGGGTGGGCGCGGCCGCGGATGTCGCGGTGCACGAGGTCGGCGAACGCCTTGGGGCCAAGCGCGGCCACCAGGCGGGTGATCTCCGGGTCGGCGTCGGCGGCGGCCGGCGGCGGGGTGGAGGTGAGGTGCCACCAGCCGCACGGGCAGGTGCCGTACGGGTAGAGGAGTCCCACGGCGAGGAAGCCGCGCGCGGCTCGGTTCTCGGCGGCCTCGCGGGTGGCGAACCGCAGCTTGCTGGGGGTGCGGCAGGCATCGCTGTCGGCGGGCACGGCTCTCTCCTTCCAGTGGTCGCGGGGCACGGGGGCGGCGGCCATGGCGGTCAGAACCGGCCGTAGTTGACCTGCCAGCAGGCCAAACCCATGCGGCGGTAGAGGGAGACCACGCGATCCCGGTCGTCGAGGCTGAAGCGCACCCGGAAGCGGTCGCGGACGTGGGCGTCGAACAGCTCGGCCTTCACCAGGTCGTCGCGGCGGCGGTCGCCGGCCGCGCGCATCCACAGCTCGTCGTACGGCACCCGGTGCTCGGCGAGCCACGCCTCGGTCTGCGGCCGGTACTCCTCGCCGCGGCCGGACAGCAGCACGATCCGGTCGCCGGTCGCCGCGCGGTGGGCGCGCAGCGTGTAGCGCACCGGCTCGTTGAGGGTGTCCTCGCCGCAGCGTTCGAAGTCGTACGGGCCGCGGGACTCGGCCTTGAGCGCGAGGGTGCCGTCGATGTCGACGAGCAGCGCCGACCGCAGCGTGGTGTCCGGCTCGTACGGCTTCACGGCCGGGAGGTCGTTGAGCCAGTCGGCGGTGAGCCGCCAGCCGCCGCGGGTGGCCTTCTTGTGGGAGTCGGCCAGGCGGCGGATCACCTGCTCGCCGACGGCGGCGTCGCGCAGGGCGTCGCGGCGGATGCACTCCTCCGGGGGCACGTGGGTGAGGTCGTGCACGACGAAGACGGCGTCGCCGCGGACGGTCTCCTTGATACGCGTGGGAAGCCGCGGGGTGAGGTGCGTGTTGTCGACGACGACGTCGAAGCCGCCGTCGACCGCGGCGCGCACCGCGGCGTCCTGGATGTCGCGGACGGTCTCCTCGTGCGCCTTGGACCAGGTGGCGGTGCCGGGGCCGGCGTGGTCGAGCATGGCGCGGAGGTCGTCCATGTTGACGCGCCGCATCCGGCCCGCCGCGGCGGCGAGCAGCTGGCGGGCCTTCGTGGTTTTCCCGCTGGCGGGCAGCCCGGTCATCATGTGGATCGTCGGCATCAGTCGGTTCCCTTCGGCGGGGTGTAGTGGGCGGCGCGGACGCGCTGGAGCCACGCTTCGACGGCCGGCTCGTCCGGGACAGCGGGCAGCACGCCGGGCTTGTCGAAGCGGGACTCGGAGCGGGAGATGAGGACCAGGGCGCGGTCCGGCTGGTCGGCGATCCACGCGCCCATGTCCCGTACGCGGTCAGGCTCGGCCAGGCGGATCGTCAGCGCGCCGGTGGCGTGGAGTTCCTCGCCCTGCTGGATGAGGCGCACCAGGTGCCGGGCGTGCTTCTCCGTGCGTTTCCGCAGGTCCGCGGAGAACGTGCCGTCGCCGCGGTCGCGGAGCTTCTTGAACTGGGAGGTGGCGTAGCCGAGGTAGGCGTTGCGGACCCGGGCGGCGGACAGGAACGCCGACCGGATGCCGATCAGCTCCTCGCCGAGCGGGGTGCACACCTCGTAGCCGTCGAGCCACAGGGTCTCGGTGACCGACGGGTTGCAGCGCAGCGTGAGCCGGCAGAACTTCGCTGCCTCGTGCATGGTGACGTCGGGCTTCGTCGTCACCAGGGACTCGCCCGGCGGGCGCAGGCCGAGGATGCGTTCGGTGGGCTCCGCGTAGACGCCGAGGCGGTCGACGTCGGAGCCGGCGTGTGCGAGGCCGTAGGCGGTGGAGCCGACGATGCCGGACAGGAGGACGAGCATGCGGCCGTTCATGCGGCCTCTCGATTCCGGACCAGCTCAGCGATCTTCACCTTGCCGATGGGGGTGACATACAGGGTGGTGCGCATCTGGTCGTTGTGGTGCCGCGGTGCCTCCGGCTGGTCCCTCTCGACAAACCATGTCCTGTGCGTGGCGTAGGCGTGCCACGAGTACTCCGGCACCATCCGGTTCTGCGACCGGGACCAGCGGCGCCCGTGGAGCCGCCGGTAGATCGCCTTGCGGTCGACCAGCAGCTGTCGCAGCTCCGTCTCTCTGACCCGGAGCTGGTTGGCCAGCACGCGGATCGTCGAGGCGTCGGTGTCGCCGTGCACGAAGGAGTCGACGTACTCGGCTTTCGGGCGGGCGGCTTCCAGTTCTTTGCTCAGCTCCTGCTCACGCTCAAGGACTGCGACGTACTTCCGCGCCATCTCGATCTCGGTCAGCGGCTTGTCGACCGCCCCCGCGTCAGCTCCGCGGTCGAAGAAGTGCCGCCGGAGCGCCCGCCCTGCCTCCCGCTTGTACGCGATCACGGTCTCCTGCGCTTCTGGCCGGACGCGGGAGGGCTGAAGGGTGGCCAGCCAGACAGTGAACGTCTCCAAGCTGACGGCCATCACTCTGCGTGCCTGAGTGTCGCCGGGGACCTGCGTCACGATGAAAGAGACGCAGGCTGTCTGATCTGCGGAAATCTTGGCGTGCTGCGCCTGCCATCGCAGCCCGATCAGTTCGGCGATGGGCCGTAGGATCACCATGGGTTCGCCGTCCACCACGACGCACGGGATGTGGCCGTGGAGGAACGGGACGGCGACAACCTCGGCATATGGGGCGGGGGCCCGGTCGGTCTGCTCGCTGCCGACGGGGTGGACGATGTCGGGCATGCTCAGTTCTCCTCGTCGGTACGGAACGGGGCGGTCGGCTCGGGGCGGATCGACCGCCACAGCGGAAGCTCGTACGGGCGGCCGTCGAGGCGCAGGAACACCGCGGAGCGCACCGCCGGATCGGGCACCGTGCTCTGCACGGCCTCGGCGAACGCCCGGCGGTCGGCGGTGAGGTGGGCGTGAGCGGCGTACGTCGTCTCGACAGTTCTGCACAGCGCCGCGGTCTGCCCGTCGAGGCGGGCGCACACGGAGCGGACCCAGCTGTAGAACTCGTCGGGAACCTGCGCGAGGAGACCATCCAGCGAGGAGGTGCCGGCCGCGGCGGTGACGTCGGAGGGCGGGCACATCAGGGCCTTGGCGACCTGCTTCGGCGGGTAGCCGGCCAGACGCTTGATCCCGAGGAGACGCCAGATGTCCCGTTCGTTGACGCCGGTGAGGATCTTGTGGAGGCGCACGTACTCGGCGAGCTTGCACTTCACCCGCAGCCCGGAGGCGTAGCGGAGCACGAAGCCCTCGGCCTCCATGCCGGAGACGGCGTGCCCGTCGGGCAGTTCGCCGACGGCCATGGCCGCGCGCAGCTTCTGAAGCGGCATGGCCGGCCAGGTGCGCACCACGCTGCCGACGCCCCGCCAGCCGACGGCGGCCTCGTGGAGCGGCAACTCGGCGCCGTCGCGGTCGTAGGCGCCGAGGAGCACCAGGTCCTCGCGGCCGCCGTAGTCCACGACGATCCGGTTCTCGGGGTAGAGGGTCTCGGCGAGGTACGTGACGCCCGGCCTCAGGCCGCCGGCGTCGTGGTCGTCGAGCCATGCCTTCGACCAGACGGCCTGCTCGCTGGCGAAACTCCCCTTCGACGCTGCGCGCCACTGCCCGTCGTAGAAGAAGACGACCGACAGGGAGCCGTCGATCTTGTCGAAGATCTGGAACGGCTCGTCGGGCAGCGGCGGCGCGTACGGCTGGCCGGCTTCGTCGAGGTTGAAGAACTTTTCAAAGGGCCACCCGATGATCTCGCCGGTGCCGTCGTCGACGACCAGGCCGCGGCACCGGCGGGTGACCGGCGTCCAGGCACGCTCGTACTGCACGGCGGGCGTGTACGTGAGGATGGAGATCGGCAGCTTCGGGTGCTGCTTGCGGGTGACGTGCCCGGCATCGATGGCCGCGGCAAGGTCCGCGGGGTCGAACAGATCGTCCAGGACCGGCATCAGGTCGTGCTCCCTCTCAGAGTTGTGCAGCGGGGCGGGCTCAGGGGCAGCTGTGGATGCAGCTGCGGTTGTGGAGGGGGCAGTGGCCGTCGTAGACCTGCCAGCGCCAGCAGCGCAGGCCGCGGCGGTGGGAGCGGTGGCCGCAGTACCGCCAGTGCAGGCCGCCGACGGCGACGGACCTCCCGTGCCGTCCGGCGAGCAGCAGGTGCGCGAGGAGTTCGAGGAGGATCACGGCCGGTCCTCCCCGTGCGGCTCTCCGATGCCGAGTTCGCGTTCGAGCTGGCGGATGCGGGCGGGGTCCGGTGCCGGGACCGCGCGGCGCCGGCGGCGCGGCAGCCGGGGCCAGCGGCCCCCGTTGCGGCGGTAGGCCACGACGTGCAGGCCGGAGAGGGCGGCGGTGCAGGCGGCCATGGGGGTGTCCCCGCCGAGCAGGCTGGCCGTGCTGGACAGGGCCAGGCCGAGGGCCATGAGGCGGTAGGCGTCCTGGAGCCGCCCGGGCCGGGTGATCATGCGGACGACTCCGACGCCGATCAGGATGCCGCCGCCGAAGGCCAGGGCGAGCCCCAGGAGTTCGGTACTCATGCGGCCCTCATGGCGGCCAGGACGGCGTGGGCGCTGTTCTGCTCCTCGCAGGTGCAGCCGATGCGCGGGCGCCAGGTCGGGCAGGTGTTGATGACGCCGAGGTGGCCGCACGGCTGGTTGAAGGCGCCGCGGTCGCAGCCGGGGCGGCACTTCGCGCTCTGGTGCCAGGCGGGGACCGGCGCGCCGCAGGTGCGGCAGATCAGGTGCGGGTTCTCGAAGGTGAGCAGCCGGTGACCGTCGGCGGGCTGGAGGACCGTGCCGGTGATGCCGCTGGTGGTGTCGGGGGTGTTCATCAGGCTCCTTGGGGTGTGCCGAGGGCGGCACGGAAGGCGTCGTGGACGTGGTCGTCGAGGCCGAGTTCGCCGGGGTCGCTCTGGCCGTCGAGCGCGGCGCGGACCAGCGCGAGGGCGTGGGCGGCGGCGGCCGGGAGGATGCGGCCGGCCGTGCGGTTGGTGAAGCGGTCGCGCCAGTGCTGCTCGACGAAGCGGGCGGCGCGCAGCCGGCGCTCGGTGTCGGCGTGGAGGGCGGACGCGCGGGCGAGTTCCGCGTGGGACTTCTCGACGCGGTCGAGGAGCGCGGCACGGCCGACTTCGATAGCGGGCGCCAGGTGCTCGGCGAGGTCGGTGGAGGTCCAGCCGTCGCGGCCTTGGGTGAAGGTTGCGATGAGGTGGGCAACCCGGGTGCGGAGTGCGGGGTCTGGGGCGGCGTTGCGGACGGGGGCGAGGACGGCCTGCGCCTGCTGCAACTCCTCCCGCAGCCGGGCGGTGTGCTGCTCGACGACCGGGAGTACGGCGCCGGCGCGGGAGTAGGCGTTCGTCCGCACTGTGTCCGGCAGGCGCGTCGATCCGGCGGGCGGCGCCGTGCGGTCCGCCCAGTCGATGAGCGCCTTCGCGATCTGGTCGCGCAGCGCGCCGGCGGGCGACGCGGGGGCGTTCAGGCGCCTGCCGCCGTGCAGCGCCTCCGTCTCGGGGATCGACCCGGCGTCCTCATCGGCCAGCAGCGCCGTCGGCGACAGCTCAGCCCGCAGCGGGACCGACCCGGCGCACGCTCCGTCGGGCATCGCGGCGAGCTGCGCCTCAGCGTCGCGATCCTCGGCCTCGCGCTCCTCGATGGCGTCGAGGAGTACGCGGGGCACGAGCGACTCGCCGGGCTGGGGGTCGTCGTCCTCGTCGTCGCCGTTCTCGCGCCGGGCGATCTCCGCTTCCATCTCGGTGGCCCACTCGCGCGGCACGTACACGGGCACGCAGTCGGAGCGGCACGCCTGCGTGTTCATGCCGCGGCAGCGCCAGCAGTACCAGCCGACCTGTACGCGCGGCTCGCCGGGCTGGAAGGCGTCGTCCCCGTCTGCGCCGCTGTCCCCGGTGGGCGCACTCAAGGCGTCGAGGGCACGCGACAGTGCGTCGGTTCCCGGCCCGGTCGGGACCGGGACGTGCAGGTCCGGCCGGTCGCAGCAGGTGTCGAAGCCGCCGTGCGTGGGCGATTCGATCTGTAGCGCCAGCGGGCAGATGTACAGGTTGTCGTGCGCCGGCAGGGGCGCGGCCTCGTGCTGGGGCATCGGGGCGGCGAGCATGGTGGCGATCTCGTCAAGGCCCAACCCGTCACGGGCGAGGCTTGCGACCATCGGATCTGCCTCGTCGGCTGTGTTGCGAAGAGCGGATCCGATCTCTTGCATACTCATCCCGCGGGCGTGTGCGTCGCGGAGCCAGTCGGCTGCCTGGATGAGCGTCAAGGCCCGTGTCTGGTCGGTGGTGATGCCTGGGCGGGTGGTCACGGCTGCTCCGTCTCGCGGAGGTGGTTGCGGAGGCCGGCGTCGTCGAGGGCGCCGAGGGTGCGGCGGGCGAGCGCGTCGGGGTAGGGGCGGTCCTGGCCCTCGAATGCGAACGTCTTGCCGGTGCTGACGTGCGCGGCGATCGTCACCAGGTCGGCGAACACCTCCGGCGGCACGAGCACGCCGCGCGGTGGCGGCACGACGGGGTAGCCGTGTTCGGTGCGGGCCTCGTGGATGCGCATGCGGACGGCCAGCGGGCTCATGCCGCGCCGTTCAGCGATCACCGTGTAGGCGCCGGTGACGCCGGCGCGGCGCAGGGCGTTGCACTCCTCGGCGAGGGAGATCGTCTTGACCCGGGCGTGGAAGGAGCGCCGGGCGTGGCCGTTGGCGTTCTCGTGCTCGGGGTCGAGGTGCGGCCAGCGGCGCAGGACCTCCTGGCGGGCGAGCGCGTCGTAGTCGGGCGCGGCGTCCGGGCCTGTGCGGCTGCTGGCGGGCGGCGTGGTGCTCACAGGGTGGTGCCTTTCGTACGGGTGGTGGTGGCCCCGCGCGCAGCGGGCCGGGACGGTCATCCGCTGCGCGCGGGTGCGGTGGGGCCTACGACCGGAACAGGTCGCAGAGGGCGTCGATCAGGTCACCGAGCCAGGAGCCGCCGGAGCGGCGGCCGCGTGCGGGACGGCGGGTACGGCGCGTCACCGGCCGGCCCTCTTGGACGCGGGCACGTCGTCGATCGCGGTGGGGCCGAGGGGCGCGGCGTCCTGGTACTCCGGCAGCTCCATCGGCCGGTCGAACAGGAAGTACGACTGGTTGGCGCCGACGGTGAACTCCAGGTAGGCGCCGGTGGTGGCGTCCTTGCCGTAGTAGGCGTTGCACTGGCCGCCGGAGTAGTAGGCGCCATCGGTCGCCGGGGCCGGCACCACGACGGGAGAGTCGTGCCTGCTGCGGATCTCGTACGACGGCTTCTGCGTGGCGCAGTACGAGGTGGGCAGGCCCTCCAGGACCATGTAGCCGTAGTCGCCGTTGGCGTTCTGGATGTAGACGTAGGACAGCTTCTTCGGCTTGTCCCAGGTCTCGATCCAGAAGTTGATCGTCTCCCTGGTCGGGGAGAAGCCCATGGTCTTGCCGGGCTGGCGGGCGACGAGGTCCTCGTAGCCCTTCTGCCGGGCGTCGGCCTCGCGCTCCTGGGCGTCCTTGTCGTCGGTGCACGCGGCGGCGCCGAACAGCAGGAGCACGGCGACGGCCGCGGCGGTGAGGGTGGTCAGGCGGCGCACAGGGTCTCCTCGGCGTTCTTGTCCAGGCGGGCGGGCAGGTCGGCGTCGTGGAACGCCGCCTTGTGCTCCTGCGCGGCGAGCGAGTTGTAGTCGTTGATGGCGTCGGCGCGGGCGGCGCGGGCCGCGGTGATGCTGGTGTTGATGCGCGTCACCCGCTCCTCGGGCGGCTGGGTGTCCAGCTCCTCGGTGAGGGCGGCGATCTGGTCCTCGGCGTCCTGCGCGGCGGTGCACAGGTCGAAGAACTCCTCGTAGGAGGTGATGCGGAACGCGCCAGAGCCTTCGGTGCGCTCGCGGGCGTCGACTTCGCCGCGGAACGGGGCGGTGAACCAGGCGGCGCCGCCGACGGCGAAGACGCCGACGACGTACAGCAGCGCCGCGGCGGCGATGCCGGCGATGGTGAAGCCGAAGATCCGGCTTCCTTCCTTGAACATGTCTCTCCTTGCATGGGTGTTGCGGTGGGCCGCGGGGGCTCGGCGGCGGGGTCGATCTGGTGCTGGGCTCTGGCGGCGGGGTTGCGTCTGCGGGCCGGGCGCCAGGGCCGGGATCAGGTAATGGGCGAGGGGCGTGGCGGGCCGGCGGGTGCGGTCGTCCCGGGCCACGCGCGGGGGCTCACCACTCGTCGCCGACGCTCGTGGCCTCGAACTTCTGCTTCGAGACGCAAACGTCGCGGTCGTGGTCGAGTTCGATCTCCCAGCAGGCCGGGGCGGTGTGCCGGACCTTCTTCGTGCCGACCTGGATGTCCTTGCAGGAGCGGACCCGGCGGGAGGTCTTGCCGGAGCGCTTCGTGGACGTCGTGCACTCCTGCCGGGTCTCCGGCACCGTCTTCCACGACGTCTTCGCCGGCTCGTACTCCTTCTCCGTGACGGTGCCGTGGAGGTCGGAGCCGCAGGCGGCCAGGAGGGCGAGGGCTGCGATGGCGGCCGCCGATGCGGCGGCGGTACGGGCGCTCACTTGAACACGTTCTTCGGGCCCTGGTCCATGCGGACCTCGACGGCGCCCGCGGTCGGCGTCTTGCGCCGCCCGAGGATGCCCTTGCCGCCGCCACCGCTGAGCTGGGCCTTGGGCCGGTTCTCCGATCCCATGCCGGAGTACAGCTCCAGGGCGTGGACGCGGACGCCGTCGGCGGTGTTCTCGATCACGCCGGGGACGCAGGTGTAGACGACGGGGTTCCGGCTGGCGGCGACGGCGTCGATGCGCACACTCTCGCCCTGGCCGTTGTCGACCTCCATGGACACCCGGTAGCGGTGGAAGGAGCCGGCGCCGTTGGACTGGGCGCTGTACGCCCACGGCACCACCGCGGCGATGGTGTCGTTGAGGGTGACCTCGATGACCTCCTCGGCCATCGCGGCGTCGGAGCGCTTGACGTCGCCGAGGTGACGGACGGCGCCGTCGGCGCTGGACAGCCGGGCCGGGATGCCCTCCGCGGGGAACGCGGCGATGGACTCGGTGCGGCCGTCGGCGTAGACGACCTCGGCGCCGAGGTCGTAGTCGGTCTGCGGCGGCCACATGACGCGGGCCCGCATGGTGGTGGTCTTGGTGAGGGTGACCGGCTGGTCGCCCTTGCGCATGTTGATACCCATGGATGTGAACTCCAGTTCGGTTGGGGTGGGGGGCGTCATCGCGCCGCGCCGACAGCGCGGGCTTTTCTGCGGGCGTATTTCGCTCGCGCCTGCTCTCGATCGCAGACACGGCACTCCCGGTGCCCCTTGGGGTTGATTCGGACGTTGTCCGGCGTCCTGGGATGACCCTGAGCACACGTATCGCGGAGTTGCGGGCGCCGGTTGGCCGCCTGCTCCTTCCACGTGCGCCACGCAACGTTGCCGGGCTCGTAGTTGCCGTCGTTGTTGATTCGGTCGAGGGTGTGTTGCGGCGTTGGACGCGGTCCTACGTCGGCGACGAACGCCTCGAAGGAGTCCCGCCACCGCTGGCAAACCTCGATGCCACGGCCGCCGTAGTAGTGGAAGTACTTGTGCGTGGGCAGCGAGCACCGCTTCTTCATGGCGCGCCAGGTCTCGTAGAGCGGATGCCGCTTCGGGTGCTGGATGCGGGGTGGGCCACCGCAGATGCACGGGTAGACCCGGTGGCAGCGGGGGCAGACCGGGGTGCCGGCGGCCACCGGCCAGCGGCACTCGCACGGGTTCTGCTTGCAGTCCGGGCAGGGCAATGTGAACTCCAGTTCGGTCAGGGGTGGGTGCAGGAGGCGGCGATGTCGGCGGCGGTCCACCGCCGGAGCAGGGCGCGCCGCCGCGCGGGGGTGAGCTGCACGTAGCGGTCGTAGACGCCCCGGACGCGGGCCGCGGAGACGGTCCAGGCGGGGAAGTGGTCCTCGCCGGACGGCTCCGGGTCGCCCTCGGGGTCGACGGTGTACAGGTCGCCGCGCGGGTATTTCGAGGCGTAGTAGCGGGCGTACTCGCGGTCGGTGGTGATGTAGATGCGGTCCGGGCGCGCGGTGAGCGGGTCGACGTTGCCGAGCCCGGGGACGTGGGGCTGCTCGCCGCGCGCCTTGGCCTCGCAGACGGGACACCCGTCGACGTAGTTCGGCTCGTGCGGGGTGATCAGGTCGCCGGGCGCCAGCCCGGGCACGCCGCCGTGGAAGTACTGCGGCATCACGCCTCCCCCGTGATCGCGGCGACGCCGCGGGCAGCGGGCGGCGCCTGGTGCAGCGGAAGGACGGCGTACGGCCGCGGCGTGCCCCGGACGGGTGTCGGCGGCCCGTCGCCGAGGTCGACCACGGGGGTCTCGACGGTCTTCTCCGTGGCGTGACGGTCGATGGGGGCGGGCACGTCCTCCGTCCAGCCGCGGGCTGCGGCGGCGGCCAGCGCGGCGCGCTGCTGCCGGCCGAGCTGGTTGTGTGCGCGGACGAGGAGCAGCAGCAGGAACAGGCAGCCGGTGCGGGCGGAGTCGCGTTCGACGGCGGCGCGGAGCGCGTCCTGCATGAGGACGGCGTTGTCACAGGCGAGCTGGTCGCGGGCGCGGGCGACGGCGTCCCGGTCAGCCTCCAGCGCGGCGAGCAGCGCCTTCGCGGCGGCGAGTTCGGCCTTCGCGCCGCGGCCGTAGCGGGCGCGGTGCCGGCCGCGGGCCCGCCATAGGCGGTCCATGAGCCTCATGACGCGGCGACCTCCCGGTCCTCCTGCTCGGCCTCGGCCTCCAGGTGCGCCAGCCGGCACGCCGTGTCGATGGCCTGGTGGCGGCGGCGGTGCAGCTCGTACGCCTCGACGGTGCCGCACTCCGGCGCCTCTTCCTGCACCGCGGCGGCGGCCGCAATGGCGGCGCGGCGGGCGCGGCGGCGCTTCAGCAGCCGCCTGTCGTCGTCGCTCATGGCGCCCCAGACGCCCGCCTGATTGGTGTCCAGCGCGTAGGCCAGGCAGTCGGCGCTCACGGGGCAGCGGCGGCACACGGCCTTGGCCTCCTCGATCTGCAGGAGGAACGGGCCGGTGTTCCCGACAGGGAAGAACAGGTCGGGGTCCTCGTCGCGGCAGGCGGCGTCGTCGCGCCAGTGGTGCGGCCGTTCGCTGTCGGGCACCCGCCCGGTGTAGCTGCTCATGCGTGGTCCTCCTCGGGCAGCGGCGACCACACGGTGTGGCCGCCGTCGAGTTCGATGTGCCAGGTAGAGGTGGCGTTGACCTGCTGCGTCGCCCAGCCGACCGCGACCCGCTCACCGCGGGTGGGATGGGTCATGACGTGCTCGACGGTGAACGTCATGCACCCGTAGTCGGGGGTGTCGGGCGCGGGCCGGTGGCGGTAGCGGCGGCCGGCGGTGAAGAACTCGCCGTCGCCCAGGGGCGGCAGGTCGTCGCTCACCCGCCCGGCGTCGGCCCTGTCGGCGCCCGTGCGGTTCATCAGCCGGCGGAGCCCGGTGTGGCGACCGGCGAAGCCGGGGCCGCCGGCGGCCGCGGCCTGGGCGCGGTCCTGGGCGCGGTCGAGTTCCTCGTGCGACCTGAGGAGCCGGTCCAGCAGCTCGGCGTGGCCGGTGGCCTGCTGCAGCCGGCGGGTGACGTCGGCGAGCTGCTGCTGCGTCTGCGCGAGCGCGGCTGCCGGGTCCGGCGGCGGTTCGGTGTGCGGGCTGCGGGGCCGGGCCGGCTTGGCGCGGGCGAAGATGTCCAGGACGCTCATGGGCGGGTCTCCTCGGCGAGGAGCGTCCCGAGGTGCGCGAGGTCGCGGACCTCGTCGACGCGCTGATGGCGGCACGCGGTGCATTCGCGGACCAGCGCGAACGACTGGACCTCACGGTCGTGGTCGTAGCGGTAGCGCAGCTTGTGCGGGCCGCCGTCGACCAGTGCGGTGGCCTCCTCCACCTCGCCGCCGGGCAGCGCCTCGGCGGGCACGTACCGCCAGTCGAGGAGTCCGGCGGCGTCGCCGAGGGTGCACGCGGCGTTGCCGCGGGCGTGGCCGAGGAAGTCCTCCTCGGCCTGGAGCCGCAGAGCGGCATGCACCGTCTCGTCGGGCACCGTCGCCGCAGCGGCCGCGGCGGCGTGCTCGGTGAGGGAGCGGGCGGTCGTCGTCATCGGTTGCCCCCTGCGGCGTCCGCGAGGGCGAAGGCGGCCATGGTGCGCCCGCCGGGCAGCTTGATCGTCCACGGGCCCGGGAACAGGCCGTACGCGACCCAGTTGCAGCCGCGGCCCCGGTACTTGCCGTCGCGGGTGAGGGCGCCGAGGGTGCGGCCGATGCACTCCTGGCCCACGATGTCGGAGGCGATCATCGGCTCGCTGGTGTGCCGGTTGGTGCGGGGGTGTTCCGCCAGCGCCTCGCGGAAGTCGCGGCCGGTGGCGACGTCGCCGCAGTGGGGGCAGCGGAACGCCCAGTCCAGCGGGTCGTCGCCGAAGCGCGTCGTGGCCTCGGCGAGCAGCTCTTCCTGCGTCAGTTCGCGGTGGTGGTTCTGGTCCGTCATGTGTCTTCCCCTGTGTCGTCGGCGGCCGGGCCGCCAGGGCAGGTGTTCGTGGGCTTGAGGTGGTCGCCGACGCGGAAGCCGCGGAGGGCTTCGCGGAGTTCGGCGGCGTGGGCGAGGGCGGCGAGTTCGGGCACCGGCTTGGCCAGCCGTACCCGGCCGCCGGGCCGGGGCCGCGGGGGCCGCGGGCCGCCGTACGTCCCGTCGGGCCACTGCTCCGCTTCGATCCGCGCCAGCAGCGCCTGCGCCTGGTCCCCGGTCACCGGGCTGCTCCCGCCCTGCCGGGCTCCAGCAGCTCCAGCGGGGACACGTCGAGGGCGGCGGCCAGGACGTACAGCTCATCGACCGACACCGACCGGCCGGAGCCGCCCCACGCGAAGCCGCGCTCGATGTCCAGGATGCTGCTCGCCGGGATGAGCCGCCCCAGCTCGTGGGTGCGGCGCATCAGGTCCGAGCGCGTCATGCCCGCCTGCAGCCGCAGCCGCTGGACTTCCTCACCGACGCGCCGCGACATCGTCAGGTCGCGGACCGACCGAGGCGCCATCACCGCCACTCCCCGCGGGGCGTGAACGCCTCGTCGAGCGGGTCCATCAGGTGCGCGTGGTCGCCCGGCATGCCGACGGGCAGCTGCCACAGCCCGGCGCACTCCAGCAGCCCGATCAGCGGCTCACGGCGGCCGGAGCCGTCGGTGCTGTGCAGGATCGGCCCGGTGACCGGGTCGGTGACGCCGGTCCACTCCCAGCCGGCGCCGTGGAAGTCGAGGAAGTCGTGGTCCAGGCTCCACACGCGGCCGGAGTGGTCGGTCCAGGTGACGCGCGGCGTAGCGGCGTCGGCGACGGGCGGCTGCTCAGGTGTCTCGGGTATCGCGGTCATCGCCATCCCCCTCTCAGGGGTTCTCGTCTCGGTCGGGGCTTGTCGTGGGTTCGGTTGGCGGTGCGGCGAGCCGCCTGCGGATCCCCTGCCGCGCGGTGGCCGCCGCGCGGGCCGCGTGCTCGGGGTCCGCCGGGCCCAGGCCGGGCCGCCACGGCTGCGGCGCGGCCTGCACCAGATCCGCGGGCAGCGCCTCCGGGTCCGCCATCAGCCGGCCCATGGCGGCCAGGACCTGCGGCCAGGTCATAGACGCGGCGTGCGCCGCGGCGAGCGCTTCGCTGACGTCGGCCGGCGCCCAGTCCGGGCGGGTCGCCGCGGCCAGCTGCAGCAGCTCGGCGGACGCCGGGTGCGGCAGGGCGCTCACGGCGAGATCCTGATGTCGGCCAGCGGCACGCCGCCGGCGAGCTGGGTGTGCAGTTCCTGCAACCGCGCCATGGCGGAGGTGTCCTTGCGGCGCAGCGCGCCGCGGGCCGGCATCGGCAGGTGCCACCAGCAGGGCGTGCACAGGTAGTGGCCGGCGGCGCGCTGGCGGCCGCAAGCGGCGGGGCACGGGGTGGTCTTCACCGGTCGTCACCGCCGTCCTTGTCGCGCAGGGCGCGCACCTCGGCGAGCGCGACGCCGTACGAGGAGCAGGAGCCGGAGCAGTACTCGCGGGCGGGGCCGGAGCCGATCACCTGGGCCACGACCCACCCGGTGGGCGTCACCTCGGTGCCGACGGGCCGGCCGCAGCCGTCGGTGGCGCACTCCCCCGGCGGCGTGACGTCCCGGGGGACGGCCGAAGTGCCGACCATCCCGCGGTTCCACTCCTGCGCGGCGCGGCGGGCCATCACCGCTCACCCGCCGCGGCAGCGCGTGCGGCGACCGTGTCGGCGGCCGCGAACTCGGTGTTCATGCGGACCTCACTGTCGAGGGATGGCAGTTCGGGCACGGGCCGCGATCGCGGCCCTCGTCGTCTTCGAGGCGACGGGAGGGGCTGCAGGCGCCGCACTTGTCCGGGACAGCGGCGAGCGGGGGCAGTTGGCAGTCGGAGCACCACGACTTCGGCCGGGCCTTGTGGCGGCGGCAGCGCGACCGCTCCCCCCGCTCGGCGGGGGGTGAGGGGGGTATTTCTTTCTCTCCCTCTACTTCTGCCGTGCGACTTTCCGGCGACATCGCCGCGGAGTCGCGCGCGACAGAATCACGTCCCTGCTGGCCAGGAAGATTCGCGCCCGAATTGCCCTGATTGAAATTTGCGCGGCTACCTGCCGGTTGACTGCCTGGTAGCTGCTCGGTTTCCTGCAGGTTTCGCGACGAGTTCCCGTCATCTTGCGCGGCGCGCTTCGCGGCCTGACGACTGCGGTCCCGCTCCCGCTTCCGCTCGATGCGCTCGGTCGGCCGCTGCAGCCGCGACCAGGACGCCACCTGGTAGCCACCGTCGACGGCCACCCACAGGTCCTCACGGAGCAGCGCGGCCACCCGCTGCTTCGTTCCACGCAGCCCGAACCGCGGTAGCTGAGTCTCGGGGATGAAGCCGTCCGACTCCTCCTCGGCGCAGTAGCACATGCCGAGGATGAACAGCCAGCCGGCCTTCTCCCCCGCTCGCTGCACCGCGATGTCCGCGGGGAAGCGAGCGAACAGCTTGCACCACTCCATGTGCAATAAGCCCCTTTGCTGGAGACCGTCGGCGATGAACGAAGTGGAGGTCATCGACATCAGCCGCCCCCGTCCTGTCCCCCAGCAGCGGCGGCGCCGCGGGGTCGGGCACCGGATCTGGGATGGCCGCCGCTGCCGGAGGTGCAGGTGTCCCCGACGGCGCAACATGAATGGGCACCGGCGCTCGTATGGCCGTCGGGGAAGCTGGACCCAGCCGACGAGTCAGATATGGGCGCCGTTGCGAGCATGGTCGGCTGGGTGGTCTCAAGGTGGATGCGGCGTGCTTCCAGCCACAGGTCGCGCAGGACGGCCTTGGCGGTGACGCGCAAGGCGTCGGCGTTCCGGTGCCCCGCGGACCACGCTGACCCCGCCTCCGCGGGCTTGCCAGAGGGTCCGCAGCGCACGCACGGTGCTGCGTGCGTGCGGCCTTCGGTCGCCGCCTTCCGCCGGTCGTACACGAGCCGGTACGGCGAGCAGACGCAGCCCTCGACGTGGGTGGCGACGCTGCTGTCCGGGTCGGTGGCGCACGGCTTGCGCAGCAGCTTCATGCACGCCTTGGCGATCAGGTAGGCGCGCGTCTTCGCGGCCGGCGAGTACTGCACGTGCTCGCCGCGGCGGCGCTTGGAGCGGGCCGGGTCGCCGTGCCCGGCGTACTGCCACAGCTCCGCGGGGCCACGCCGGGGACGGTCTTCGGCGTCGTTCCAGTACGGGTCGCGGATCGCCGCGAGGAGCCGCGCGGCCTGCTTCTCTCCAAGGCCCTTCTGCGCGCGCACCCACGGCCCGAGGGGGTGGGCGCGCATCGCCCGCTGGAGGGCGAGCACGGCCTGGTGCTCCAACTTGGCGAGTTCGTCGACGAGGGCGGCGACCGCGGCGACGGCGGGGTGGTCCTCAGTGAGGCCGAAGCCGCGCTGTTCGCCGTCGCTGTCGGTCTCGGCGCGGGTGAGCTGCCGCAGCCGGTTCGCGTTCGCCTTCCGCGAGTCCTCCAGGTCATCGAGGACCGCGGCGAGCACGGCGAGAGCGGGGTCCGCCAGCGACGGGCTGCTGTTGGGTGCCACGAGGGCCTGGGTCGCTGGCGGAGTCTGGCCCGCGCCGACGACGGGCGAATGGGCAACGGACCTTCCGTGGTCGGCGCGGGAGTCTGGCGCCAGCACCGGCAAGTCCTCCTTGGGACCCGTGCTGCTTCTGGCCGGTGCTGGCGGGTTGGGCTCCCCGACGGCGGTGGCAGCTTGGGCAGCGCCAGAACCGTGGCCGTCGGGAGAGGTGGAGCCCGCAGAGGCTGCAGTTGTCTGGTCGACGAGGCGACTTTGGCCTCTGCGGGAGTCGGGCCCGGCCGACGGGATGCCTCTGGGCCCCTCACGACTGATGGTCGGCCGGGAGTCGAAACCCACACCGGCGTCCGGGCCATGGGCGCCAAGTCGACCGTGGCCGGTGTGGGCGGTCTGGCCCCCGCTGGCGGCACTGGATTGGGTGCCGCGAGGAGTACGGCCAACGGGGTGGTTGGTACCGGCAGGCGAGAATGCCGTGGGCGCCGGCTGATCGTTGGCCTGCCGGTGGTTTTTGGTCCCCGACGACGATTGCGCCCTGGGGGTCGTTGCGCCCATGGCCGTCGGGGGTGTCTTCGGGGCGGTCATGCGGCTTCACCGCTCAGGATGTCGGCGAGGACGCCGGCGGGCAGCTCGCGGACGGTGGCCACGCCGTGCTCGGTAAGCAGCTCGGCCAGTCGCTCAAGGACCTCGGCGCGCGCCAGGTTGTGCCGGGCCTGGGCGCGGCGCAGCTCGGAGGCGTACTTCAGGTCGGTGACGGTGAAGTCCCCGAGCTTCTTGAGGCCGTTCTCTCCCTCGTAGAGGTCCTCAAGCTGGGTGCGCCACCAATCGCGGATCCGCGCGACCATCGGCGAACGCCCCGGCCGCCGGCGGGGCCGCTCCTGCGGCGGGGTGCCGGCGGTCTCGGTGGAGGCGTCGGTGGGCGGCACGCGGTGCAGGCGGCGGGTCTGAGCGTTGACGTCGCGGACGTACGGGCGCATCGCCTGCGCAAGCGCGTCCCCGGTCTTCTTCGCCGAGCGGACCCGCCGCAGCGCCTCTGCGGCGGCCGCGTCCAAGTCCTCGTGCTCGCCGGACTCCAGGATCTCGACGACGAGCTGGCGGAGGCTGAACCCCGAGCGCGGTTCTGGATTGGGAGTCGAGCCATCATTGGCGCTCGGGGTGGTTTTGGGGGTCATCGTGGCTCTCCCTGTGAAGTCGTCGTGGCGAGGGCGCCGAGCTGGGCGGTGAGGCGGCCGATCAGGTGCGCGCTCATCGGGTCCGGCGGCCCGCACGCGGCGATCAGGTCGGCGAGCCGGCGCGCGACAGCGATGAGGTGCTCGCGCTGCACGGACGGGTTGTGGCGCGCGACGCTGTCGGGGATGGCGCGCGCCACGCGCGCCAGCTCGACGACCGTCGGGTGCGCGCCGGCGAGGTCGAGGGGCCTGGCCTGCGGCGCATCGTCGTCCGCGCCGTCTGCGCCACCTGCGCCGCCCAGACCGAGGTGCGCCAGGTCGCGGCGCACGGTGTCCTTGCTGACGCCGAGGTGGCGCGCGACACCGCGCTGGCTCATGCCGCTGCGCCACAGCGTCTCGACTTCGGTGCGCCGGGCGGCGACGTGCTTCTCGTCCGTCATGACGGGTCGCCTCCCGCCTGGCCGCCAGCGGCGGCGTCGAGGGTCTGCTGCGTCGTCGCGCTCTTGCCGTGCGGGCACTTCGCCGCGAGGTCGATCTCCCGCCGGTAGCGGTCGAAGACCATCAGCTCCAGCCGCAGCCCCTGCCGCTGGTACTTCTCCCGCTCCCGCTTGGTGGGGAAGAACTCGTGCCACGCCTGCGCTTCGGTGGCGTGGGCGATGTCGCCGTACGCGGCCGTCAGCACTCCGCAGGGGCAGCCGCACGGCCGGAACATGACCCACACGCAGTCGCTCAGCGGCACCGCGGTGCCGTCGACGCGGACCAGGAGGTCAGGCATGGGCCACCTCCGGGAAGCCGTCCCAGACCTGGCCGTCGAGTTCGCGGCCGGCGGCGTACACGCCCCAGCGGCGAATCGGCTCCATCCCCGCGGGGAGGCCGACGCGCTCCAGGGACCACGGCTTGTGGCCGATCTCGTGAAGCCAGTAGTGCCGTTCGCCGTCCTCCTCGTACCAGTTGCCGGTGTGGACGTGCGTGGCGCCGCGGGCCTCGCTGTCGGCCTTCGCCGCGGCGAGTTCCTCGGCGGTGCCCTGCCACCCGACGTCGGGGGCGCAGACGCGGACGATGAACGGCGCCGGGCCCCACGAGCCCCACTGCTTGAAGTGCAGCGGGACGTCCGCGGCGACGCACTGATCGCGCACGTTGCGGGCCCACTGCGGGTGCATCGCCCGGGCGCCGGGCCCGCTCTCGCCGCCGACGATGACCCAGTCGATTCCTCGTGCCCGGCTCCGGTCGGCGCGGCTGAACGACGTGTACGCGAACTCGCGGTCCTCGTCGCCGTCGAGCACCAGGCGGCCGATGTTGTTCCAGGCGTGGACGTACCGGCCGACGATCTGCGGCGGGTTCTGCCCGAAGCCGTCGTCCATGCTGAGTGTGGCGCCGAATGCGGGCGCCCCCTGCTCGTGCATGTTCCGGATCCAGTGCGCCGGGCTCCGCCCCTGGTCCTCGCTCCAGAAGTTCTCAACCGCCGTCCGGACGTCGGCCGGCACCCAGCCGGGCCAGGTCCAGTCGGCCCAGCTCTCAGGCGCTCCGCTCGCGGGAACGGGCGAGATCGGCGGCATCCACGCGGTGAGGTCCACCGGCCCGAGGAGCGGCTCCGCGGAGATGAAGCGGACCGAGGCAGGGGTGTCGAGGAGGGCCGGGATGCGGGTGTCCGCCCAGCGCTGGTTCTCCACGCTGACGCCGAGCCAGCAGTTGGGCAGCGGCCAGGTGGTGAACCGCCGCTCCCCGGGGTTCCACGATGGCTCGTGGGCGTCGTCCTTCAGCCGGTGGGCCCAGACCAGGACCTGCCGCTCGAAGGCTTCGTTGTTGAGGAGGGACCTCATGCGGGCGTGCCGTTTGGTGAGGACCTGGTAGGTGTGCCGCGGGGTCAGCGCCATGACCGCGAAGACCTTCGCGATGAACTCGCTGGGGACCTGGGCGTGGAAGAGGTCGCTCATGGAGTTCACGAAGACGCGGCGCGGCTTCCGCCAGTGCAGCGGGATCTCCAGCCGCTCCTCGATGAGGTTGACGGTGCCGGTCCAGTCGAGGCCGGCCTCCGTGCGCTGGGTCGTTCCGGCGTACGCCTCGGCGACCTTCGGGTGGGGGTTGCCCGCGCGGATGCGGGCGGAGGTGATGGCGTAGCACCGGTCGCAGCCCGGGGACACACGGTCGCAGCCGGTCGCCGGGTTCCACGTCTCGTCGGTCCAGGAAATCTTCGTCATGGCGTGGCCGCCTCCTCGGCGTCGGGCCCGATGCGCCAGATGTGGATGACTGCGCCCGCCGTGGGCAGCACGTCGACGGCGGAGTCGCCGATGTAGTGCTTGGCGAGGCGCCGGTACTCCACGACGCGGGCGTCGTCCCGCCAGGCCGCGGCGTCCGTCAACGCGTCCTCTGTGGCGCGGGCGAGCTTGGACAGGTCGGGAGCGGACGCGGGCCGCCACCGCAGGGTCTTCGACCAGCGCACGCCGGGTGTCCACCACGTCGGGCGGCTGGCTGGCTGCAGGCCCATCGTGAACGTCATCGCCACGGCCAGCGGCCCGTCGAGCGGCTCCTCGCCGCGGGCCTCGGCGGCGGCGATCGTCACAGCGTTCCGCCACGGCACGACCGCCTTAGACGACTCGACCATCCGGCCGCCGACGTACCGCTTCGAGCCCTGCGGCGCCGGGGCACCGTGCACGACGATCGTGAGGTCCGCGGCGGCGCTCATCGCAGGGCCCCCGTCCACACGGCCAGTTCCTCCAGTGCCTCGTCGCGCTCGGCGGTGACCTGGGCGATGCGCTCCAGGAACATCGCGCGGTCGGCGCCGTGCCACTCGCGGCCGGCGGGCCACTGGATGTCCTTGAGGCGGCAGACGACGGTGCCGGGGACGCCGCCGAGGCGGCGCCCGCGCCTCTCCGCGCGGATCGCGTCGGCCTTCGTCGCGGCGGGGATCACGCCGGTGTGCGTCGCGGCGAGGGGCTTCAGGCCCCACTCCAGGCCGGACTCCAGGCCGGTCATGACGCACCTCCGGTGGGGAGGGCGAGCTGCTCCGGCCCGGTCGCGCTCACAGGCTCGTCGGGCATGCCGAGGTTGACGATCGCGGCTTGCTCGGGCCGCAGCTGCGCGTACTCGGAGGCCGACACCTTCCGGGCGAGGAGGCTGTCGCCGACGACGATGCGGGGCACCAGACCGCGGGGGATGCGGGCGATCGTCAGCGGCCCAGGCAGGGCGCCGCCGCGGCGCAGCAGCTCGCCGAGGTAGACGGTCATGCGCAGCCGGGCCACGGCCGCGGTGAGCGGGTCGAGTTCGCAGCCGTCGACGCCCGCGCGGATCCGCTTCACCGCCTCCCCGGCAGACACCGGTGTCCAGCCGGTGACGCCGCCGGGAGGGCGGCCGGGCCGGTCGGGCAGCCGTCCGGTGGTGTACAGCTCCCACAGCTCGGTGGCCAGAGCGATGAGCATGTGGCCGGTGCCGCAGGTGGGGTCGCACGTCAGGAGCGTCTCGTCGCGGTGCTCGCGGGCGGCAGGAATGAGGGTGCGGTCCACGAGGAGGTCGGCGAGCCACCAGGGCGTCTGCGCCAGGGCGTGCCGCTTGCGTTCGTCGGTGATGTACTGCAGCAGCTCACCGGGCAGCAGGCCGGTGATGGACTCGGGGCCGTCGTCGACGTCGTAGCGCAGGCCCGGGGCGTCTGCGCTCCACCAGGCGACAAGGTCGTCGAGCGGGCCGTCGGGCGGGGTGGCGGCGAGCATCGGGTTGAACCGCGGGTCGGCCAGGCACGCGGTGGCCGGGTGGGCGGCCAGGTCGGCGAGGCCGCGGCGGATCCAGTCGGCCACGGTGCCGCCGCCGCGCTGGTGCTCCTTGCGGGCCGCCTCGGCGCCGGCACGCAGCCGGGCGCGGATGAGGCCGTGGTCCTCGGCCCAGGCGATGAGCACCGTGGTGTACACCCAGGCGGCGGCGGTGGAGTGCGTTCCCTTGCCGGGCAGCGTGTCTTCGATGTCGTCGACGTGCTGCCGCAGGTTCCGGACGAGGGGGCGGGTGAAGGTGTTGTCGCTGGCCGGGTTACTCATGCCGCACCTGCCTGGGTCGGGTCGGGGGCGGGCTTGTGCACGCCGCGGAGCAGGGCGCCGAGGGCCTGCGGGGTGATGCCGAGGTCTGGGGCGATCTCCCGCAGGAGTTCGCCGTTTTCCCGGCGGGCGCGCGCCTGCTGCAGCTGGGAGACGGTGACGCGTTTGCGGCCGAGGCTGTCCAGGCCGGAGCGGGCGTAGATGCGGCGGTCTCTGCGTCTGCGCGGCGGCGGGGACTCGTGCTCGAACCAAGCGGCGACGAAGCGTGCGCGGCCCCCGGCCAGGCGGGCGTGCAGGCTCGACTGCGTCACCCTGAGCGCATCGGCGGCCCGCTGGTAGTCCTCGCATGCGGCGAGTGCCATGAGCGCCTGGCGCTGGCCTGTGGTCAGCAGAGGGAGGGCCTGGTGCAGCGCGAGGCGCTCGACGACGCGTTCCTCCATCGTGTTCTCAGGCGGCCGGTGCCAGTAGGCGGCGGCCCGCGGTATGAAGCCGTATCCGCTCTCGTCGTCGCGGCCCTTGAACCGCAGCTCGGACTGCACGACTCGGCTGATCTCGGCGAGTCCGGCGCGGAACAGGTCGTACTCAGCCGGCGGCTCGTCGGCGGCGAGGACGTGGCAGAGGACGCCGTAGCGGGCGTGGTCGTGCCGCTCCTGTACCGGCATGCCGCGGTGCCAGCGATCGGAGGAGGCGACACCCCAGGCGATCCGCTCGACGTCGTCGAGGACCCACCCGTGCCGCAGGTGCTCGGGAGCATTGGAGGTGGTCTCCACGGGAGCGGGCGCCGCCTCGGCGGCCGTGAGGGAGAAGGCGCCGACGACGACGCCATGGCTGCGGACGGTGCCGTGCAGCGTCTTCGGGTGGACCAGCACGTCGACGCGTCGCGTGCCGAGGCGGCCGCGGGCGTGCCAGTGCACGATCTGCGCGAGATCGGCCGGGCCGGATCCGGCCACCTGCAGCGGCGGGATGCGCCGGTCGCCGTCGAGGTGGTCGAAGACGAGCGTGTAGGCGGTGGTCACGGCGCACCGTCCTCGTCGGGCCACACGATCCGCGGGACGACCTTCACGGCGCGGCCGTCGCGGACGACGACGCGCCCCAGGTCGTCTGCGTCCTCGCCCTCGCAGTCGAACCGGCCAGTGAAGGTGTGGCCCGGGAAGGCGTTGATCGCGGCCTGCACGTGCTCCAGAAGGGCGTACGCCTTGAACGAGTCGTCCCACGCCGGGACCAGAGCGGGCGCCCACTCGCGCTCAAGCCGTCCCTCGTCGGTGGTGATGGTGTCGGTCTCGGTGCGCAGCTTGACGTCGCTGTCCGGCTTGTCGGGGCGGTACGGGTCGTAGTCACTCCCGCCGATCTCCCGCCACGTCAGGGGCGGGGTGATGGCGATCTCTCCGGCTACGCGGGTGTAGTAGCCCATGGGTCAGCCCTCCTCGGCGTCGCGCGGGGGGACGCCGTCGCCGGGGCGGGCCGTCTCCGGCCAGTCGGCGATCTCCTGCCGCTCCCCCGCCTGCGGGTCGTGCTCGTGCTGGGCGTCGCCGGTGCGGGCGGGCTGGTCGGTGCGCTCGACCTCGGCGACCAGGGTCTGGATGCCGTCGTCGGCGTCGGTGTCGGCGTGGAGCAGGTCGCTGACCTCCGGGGAGGTCGGCACGTGCTTCGCGAGGCGCCGGACGCAGGACTTGGCCCACTGCTGGTCGAAGTGCGTGTGCCAGGTGGACTCCCGGGTGCCCTTCTTCTCGTGGTAGGCGTACGCGCGGGAGTACAGGTCGCGGATCTCGATCGCCTCCTGCCGGTTGAGGAGGACGACCTGCGAGCGGGCGCCGCCGCGCAGCCACGCGAAGGCGTACGCGAGGATCACATCGCCGCGCTCCTCGCGGGGGAGTTCGACGGCCGGCTTGTGGTGGAAGTCGGCGGGGCTCGGCGCGCTGGGCGTGTACTCCCAGGCGTCCTGCTCGCGGATGAAGCCGACGCGCACCGACTCGACCATGCCGGAGCGGTGCATCACGTCGATGAGGCCCTGGTACATGGGCACGAACGTCGCGGTCTTGCCGTAGGGGACGATCGCGGCGCGTACGCCGTCGGGGGCGAGGCCGAAGCGGGCGCACGCCATCAGCGCCGTCCAGATCGTCGGGATGTCGCAGTTGCGGAGCTTTTCCATGCCGGTCAGCGCGGCCTGGATGAAGTGGTCCTCGTTGATGTGGCGGGGCAGGGCGCGGACGATGTCGTCGCGGCCCCGCTCCAGCCACGCGAGCCGCGGGTCCTTCACGGCGACCTCGCCGCCGGGCTGGGCGTCGCCGTCGCCGCCGGTGTTGCCGGTGGCCTGGCGGACGCGGTTCTTCAGGTTGCTCATGGCGGTGTGCTCCTGCGTGGTGGCGTGCGTGTTCATGGGCGGGCCTCGGGGATGTGGAGCCGGCGGGCCCGGAAGCGGTGGAAGGTCTCGGGGTCCTCGTCGGCGAGGCGGTCGGTGTCGACGACCGGGGCGTGGCGCTGGTACTCGCGGGCGAGTTCGGGCTCCGCCTCGCGGAACCGGGCCGAAGCGAAGTTGCCGTTGGCGCGCCAGGTGTAGAGGACGCGGCCGCCGGCGGTGGCGACCTCGGCGTCGCCGAGCTGGTCCTTGAGCGCGTTGTCGACGGCGGCGAGCGCGTCGGCCGCGGCGTCCGCCCGCTCCTTCAGCTCGCGGCGGCGGGCCAGCAGCACCGCGGTCCCGACGGGGTCGACCTCCAGCGTCTTCTCGGGCTGGACGTCGAAGAGGCGGGCGAGGAGGTCGGTGGTGGCGGCGGAGCCGTCGACCGGCGGCGGCACCCCGGGCACCACGTGCTCGTGCCAGAAGGTGTCGACGGCGTCGGTGAGCATGGCGATCAGCTCGTCGTCGCGGTCGATGCGCCACCAGTAGAAGTCGTCGTCGACGGTCCCGGCGACGTAGCCGCGCTCGTAGCCGGTGACGGCCAGGTACCAGTGCGTTTGGATGGCAGGCACGTCCGGCGGTTCGTCACCGGTCCAGTCCTCCGACTTCGCGGAGCGCCAGGTGCGGGTCTTGCACTCCAGCACGCTCGGGTCGGTGAGGGTGCCGTCGTCGTCGCGCCAGGCGATGCGGTCGGGGTTGGCGAGCCAGTGGGGGTGGTCGGCGTGGGCCAGGGTGCCCGGCGCGTCCCGTACGACGAGGCCGGTGTCCTCGGTGAAGAACTCCGCAACCAGGCCCTCCAGGCGGTGCCCGCGGCGGGCGGCGCGCCCGGCGCGGCCGGGGAGCCGGCCGTCGAGTTCGCCGCGCTTCGCGAGGTACACGTGCCGCGGCCCGCGGTGGACGTCCAGGCCCACGATGGCGGCGACGTCGGAGCCGCCGACGCCGGTGCGGCGTACGGCGTGCCACTCCTCTTCCGGGGCCCGGCCGGGCAGCCGGAGCCGGGCGGTGGGGGTGATGAGCGGACCGGTCACGGGCGTGCACCCCCCTCGGGCTGGTCGGCGTCGGGGACGAGGCCGAGGGCGGCGAGGGCCTCCAGCAGCTCGCGCTTCACCTCGGGGTCGCGGCCCTGCTGGCGCCCGGCCAGGCGGGGCATGTAGTCGTCGAGGTCGTGGCTGCGGCCGTCGAGGACGCGGTCGACGGCCCAGAGGGCGGCCTTCCGCTGCTCGCGGGTCCAGTCCGCGCGCGCGGGGATGATCGAGTAGGCGCGGGTCTTGTTGATGCTCAGGGCCTTGCCGCTCGGGTCGCGGCCGTAGGGGGCCGCGGTGCCGCCGGCCGGGGCGGAGGGGGGAAGGGTGGTCTCCGCCCCGGCGGCGGGGTCCCGCCCAGACGCAGGCCGCGTCTTCGGAGCCCGGTTCGACAGCTCCTCTTCGGCCTTCGCTCCCCCCGCCGCGCTGGTAGCGGGGGTGAGGGTGACGTCCTTGCGGGTGGTCTGCGGTGCCCGGCCGCGCGGCCGGGCCTTGGTGTCCCGCCCCGGCGCAGGCGGGGTCTGCGGGGCCCGTGTCGACCGCCCCTCTCCCGCCTTGGCTGCCCGTGCGGCCTGCTCCGGGGCCTGCGGGCTGGCGTTGACGCGCGGGGCGGGACGGCTCATGCCACGCCTCCCGGAACGAGGAGGGTGGTGGTCGGCGGGTCGGCGGCGGCGCGGACCCGTGCGGCAAAGGTGCGGACGGCTGCGGCCCAGCCGGCCGTGAAGTCGCCGTCGGCCGGGGGCTCGCCGTCGAGGGCGCGGCGCACGCAGCAGGTGATGAACAGCACGGTGTCGAACGGGACCGGCAGATCGCTGATCTCCGCGGTCTCGCCGCGGTCGTGCCAGCCGGTGAGGACGACGGTCCCGCCGTACGGGCGGGGTGCGGCGCCGAGGACCGTGAGGACGCAGGAGCCGACGACGTTCCGCGGCTGCGCGGCGTCGCCGACGAACGCGGTCGAGCGGCTGCGCGGGTCGAGTTCCACCCGCGCGGGGACGCCGGGCCCGCCCGGGTGCAGGTCGAGCGGGCCGCCGCGCAGGGCGACGGTGCCGTCGGGGCTGATCGTCACGTAGCGCACGGCGGTCACCGCCTGCCCGTGCGGCGCAGCCGCTCGGCGGGCACCCACGTCAGGGCGCTCAGCCCGTCGACGACCTTGACGCACACCAGGTCGCCGCGCGGCGACAGGCACACGGCGGACGGGCGGCCGGTGTGCAGCCCGGGGATGGTCGCCGGGTCGTCGAGGCTGACGCGGCCGGTGCGCCCGGTGCCGGTGTGCTCGACCTCGGCGCCCACGGGCCAGCGGACGACGAGCTGCGCGAGGAGCGCCGCCGCGGCGTCGACGGTGGTCAGGGTGAGGGCGGCGGGCTCGGTGCCGTGGGCGTGGGTGCGGACGGCGACGGGGCGGCCCTCGCGCATGAGGGTGCCGCGGTAGTCGCGGGTGCGGGTGGGAGCGTCGTAGGTCATCGTGCAGGCTCCTCGTGGGTGCGCTGCCGCAGTTCGCTGACGTGTACGAGGTGGCCGAGGCCGCGGCTGTCGTGCCCGTAGACGACCTCGTTGTCGGTCGGCAGGCTCGCTGTGGCACTGCGCACCGCGTAGCCCAGGGCCGCGGGGTTGCCGATCATGTCCTGCCAGGAGCGGCCGAAGACGCGGTCGTTCCAGTCCTCGATGCGGTAGTCGAACGGCGTGCAGTCGCCGTGGCCGAAGACGGCGGCGGCCGGGGCGACGGTGACGGTCCGGCCTGCCTGCGGGTGCGGGGCGTTGTGCTTCATCGGTCTGCTCCGGGGCGGTGGTCGGGGAGGCGGGTGGAGGCCAGGCCCTCGATGAAGCCGGCCATGGCGGCGGTGCGGCCCTCGCGTTCGAGGCCGAGCCAGCGGCGCTCGTGGTCGAAGCCGCGGACGGCGTCGTCGCGGGCGCGGGCGAAGGCGATGAGGAAGTCGAGTTCGGCGCCGTGATCGAAGCCGGGATTGGTGCGCCGCAGCTGCTCGCAGCGCTGGGTCGCCCGCTCCTCGGCGATCGACCGCGGGATCACGACGGGCCGCCCGTCCCGGGCGCGGTGTGCTCAGACACGGCAGCCGCCGCCGCCCTGCTCGTCGTCGTCCTCGGGGTCGGCCAGCTCGAACGGGATGGGCTCGTCGGCGTCGTTGAGGTAGGCGAGGCCGACGAGTTCGTGGACCCCTTGCATCCAGATCCACATGACGAGCACCGCGGCCCGTGCGATCGGCGGGCCGAGGCCGCCTTCGGTCTCCGGGCTACACTCGTTGATCATGTGAGCCGCGCTCCTTCCAGGTTCGGGGTGGGGCTCTCGGGGCCGCCGGGGGCAACCGGCGGCCCTTCCGTGTCCGCGGCCTCAGGCCGCCGCGCGTCCAGGGACCGGGGGGTTGGAGTCGTTCAGGGAGCGCAGGACCGGCTCCCACAGCACGGCCAGGCGGCCGATCTCGGCGCCGGTCAGCCGGCACCGGGGGCAGTCGTCGGGGACGGGTACGCCGTGTTCGCAGGGCGCGTCCCATCCGGCCTGAAACGCCTCGTCGGGGGTGCGGCACATGGGCATCGTGCTCACCGCCCCTGCTCGTCGGTGAGGCTGCGGACCGCGTCGTCCCAGGCCGGGTTGCCGAAGAGCTGGAAGACCTCGGCCTGGCGGTAGCGGCGGTGGCCGCCGAGGGTGCGGACGGCAGTGAGCCTGCCCTCCCTCGCCCAGCGGGTGACCGTGCGCGGGTCGACGCGGAACAGGGAGGCGACCTCCTTCGGCGTCAGGAGGGGCTCGATGCGGGGCGCGGGCCGCGGGCTCACGGGGTGCCCCCGGTGCCGCGGCCGTGCCACACGTCGCCGTAGGCGGCCTCGTGCCGGGCGGCGATCTCCCGCGCGGCGTCGCGGCCGGCGCGGACCTCGCCGCGGTCGATCTGGCCGAGGATCCGCTCCTCATCGCGCTGCGGCAGGATGCGGCCTCTGCCCGGCGTGCCGTTCGTCTGCTGCGTCATCACGCAGCACCCCCTTCGAGGGCGAGGTCGATCTCGGTGATGCTGTGGCCGTCGGCCTCCCACGCCTCGCGGGCGGTGGCGCAGCGGGGGTGGCGGTCCATGGCCGCGAGGAGTTGGTCGAGCGCATCCACCACGTCGTCGATGGCCTGCCGCTGGGCGAACATCTCGCGCCGCAGTTCCTTGATCGCCGGTCGGCTCATGCCCCACCACGCCTGCATCTGGCGGCCGATGATCACGCCGCTCGACTTTTCGCGCTGTGGCCGGGAGTAGGCGACGGTCCGGCGCGTCCGGCGCCCGTTCGCCCGGATGTAGGTGACGGTGTTGAGGTCCTTGAAGGAGCGCGTGTAGTCGGCATCGGCACCCGCTGCCGCCCACCGGGCGAGCGTCTCGTGGGCCCAGTGGTCGCCGTCGTCTGCGGCCGCCTCGACGAAGTGGATGATGTCGGCCGAGACTTCGTGCTTCGGTCGGCCTGCGGCGTGGCCGTCGTCGACCAGCTCGCGGACGCGCGTCCAGTAAGCGTGCTCACTCACCGGCTCCACCCCCCACGACACGGAGGCCGGAGCGCTGGTGGTATCGGCGGGCCTCGGAGACCCGCGCGCACCAGTCGCTGAGGCTGTTGATCAGGTCACCGACGTCGCGGTCGAAGTTGCTGGAGAACACCTCGGCGAGCCGGGCGGGGTCGAAGTGGACGATCTCCCCGGCCTTGACGGCGGCGTGCGCGTAGTTGCGGCGGAAACGGGTGTCGGTGCCCTCCATGACCGCGTCGAGTTCGGCGTCGAGGCGGGCGTGGGCCGCAGCCTCTTCGGCCGCGGTCTCGCCGCGGTCGTTGACCGGCTCCGGCAGTGCGGGGGCTTCAGGTGTCCAGTCCGCTCCTGCGAGGAGGTCGCCTTCGCTGACCCCGGCGGGCCCCGGCGCGGAGTCGGCGGGCAGGGGGCGGGGGCGCGGCGGCTCGTCTGCACCGGCCTCCTCGGGCTTCTCGTGTCGGGGCTCCGGCTCCGGAGCGGGGTCAGGGGTGCCGAGTTCCGCGCGGAGCGCGGCGGCGGCGTCGCTGACGCCGGAGAAGGTCACGCCTCGGGCCCGCACGTACGCGAGTGCGGCGTCGAGGAGTTCGAGGGTGATGCCCTCGGTGGTGCGCGGGGGCTCTACACCGGCGGTGTGCTCGGTGATCCAGTCGGCGGTGTACCCGGCACGGTGGAGCAGCAGCGCGGCCGCAGCGTGGAGGTCCCGGGTGGCGCGAACGGCAGCCGCCGTCGGCTTGCCGCCGGTGCGTTCGACGGTCTCCCGCCATACCTCGGCACGCTGGCCTTCGGGGGTGCGGGCGAGTTCGCGGGCCTGGCCTTCGTTCGCGGGAGCGGGCAGGCCCTTGCTGACAATTGTCGGCACGACGGAGGCGGCGGTGATCATCCGATCCGCGTAGTCGCGCCCCATCCCCCACCGGTCGCGGCAGTAGTCCTCGAAGGTGGCGTACTCGGCACGGTAGAGGCGCTGGTCGCGGATCGCGAGCAGGGCGGTGCCGACGTCGACGAAGGTGGCGAGACCTCGTTCGATGACGGCCTCGTGTACGGCGAGGGCTTGGGCCTCTGCGACGGCGAGTTCACTCATCGGGCATCTCCGAGGCGCAGGAGGCGGCGCAGCATGCTGCAGAGGGCGATGCTGTCGCCCGGACGCTCGGCCTTGCAGACGCGGCAGACGAAGCGCCAGCGCGGGTTGAAGCGGCCGCACGCGGGATTGGGGCAGGTCCAGCCCTGCCCGGGGAGCCAGCTCATGCCGCGCCCTCCTGCGTCCCGGGCGCGGCCGGCTTCTTGGAGCCGTAGGGGCGTCGGGGGATGACGCCGTCGGTGATGTCGTCGACGGTCACGGGCTGGCCGAGTTCGCTACCGAGGATCTCGGCGGCCCTGCGGGCGAAGGGCATGCCGGCCGTGTCGTGCTTGCCCAGCTCGATTCCGCTGACGTAGTCGGCGGTGTAGCCCGCCTTGTCGGCGAACTCCTTGATCGTGATGCGCGCGTCCTCACGCAGTGCGCGGAGTCGTGCGCCGTTCATCCTCAGCGGCATGCAGACTAGCGTTGCATCGCCAGAAGATTTCCGCAATAGTTCTAGTTAATTGATCACGAGGGGTGGCGCAAAGATGCAGGTCACCATGATTCGATAGAGACAAGTTCTGGATTTATTCCGGAACCTCTGCCATGCTCCAAGCCATGACCGAGCCCGCACGCCCCACCGTCGGTCGGCAGCTAAGGAATCGACGGCTGTTCCTCAACCTGGCCCAGGACGACCTGGCCGGGCGCATCGGCATCCGGACGAAGACGGTCAGCAACGTCGAGAACGACCGCTCCCGGATCACGCTCAGCAGGCGTGGCGACTGGGAGCGTGAACTCCTCCTGAAGCCGGGGACCATCTCACGTGCGTACGAGGCAGACTCCCCCATCGAGCCCCTCGACGACGACCCCCAGGCCTCCGCACGGCTGCAGAAGACCCACCAGATCCAGGAGCTGCTGAAGGGACTCAGCCTGGACGAGCAGGAGGAGATCCTCCGCAACGTCGACAGCGGCCTCTCCGACCCGGTGCCGCCGGCCGCTCCCCCTTCGTCACCAAAGCAGCGTGACAACGGCGAGCAACGGGCAAGCTGACCCCCGAACTTTCGCACAGGGTCACGTGAGAGCGCGCTCTATTTACACGGTGCTACGTAGATGGCATATTCAGCCATCCGCCGCCGACCCCCACGGGATGTCCAACGTTGTACATGCAGGGGAGGAGCGCGTTGCAGTCCGACATGCTCACCGGCGTGCTGATCGGCGTGACCACAGCCACCGCCATCACTAGCACCGTGTTAATCGCCCGTTTCCTGCTGCGCATGCACCGTGACGTGCGCACTCTACGCGTGCAGACCAGCGCGCTGCGGCTGGAGATGCTCATGATGAACAAGGAGCAGCCGCAGCAGCCCCGGGCCGTGCCCGAAGCCCAGGAGCAAGACGAGAACCCGCCGGGCCCTCCGCCCGGCGCCCGGAGCAAAGGAGGACTGTGGCTCGTTCCCGCTGCCATCCTCACCCTCCTGGGCGGTCTGTGGCGGCTCATCCGCAGCCACCCCAAGGAGTCCGTCGTCGCGGCCGCGCTGGTCACGACAGCCGCGGTGGCGCTGACCGTCGCCCCGTGCGCGGACACCGGACCGCCCGGGGACCAGCGCGCCGCCGTCCCGCCGGCGCCCACGACTCCGCCGTCCGGAGCCCCACCCGGATCGGGGGCATCAGGCGGCGGACCGGCCGGCCCGGGCAGTGCCTCGCCCAGCCGCCCGCACCCGAGTACCAACGGCGGCGCGTACCACCCCGCACCGAGCGCGTCCGCGCCTGGGCCGCAGGCGCTGGACGGAGCATCGCCGACCGGCTCACCCGCGACGGGCGCGGGTAATGAAGGGCCGCCTCCCACGGCCAGCGAGAACCCACCGGACGGCAGCTCGCTTCCGCCCACAGGCACCGGGCCGCCCGACGTCGCGGACCCCACCGATCCCCCCGGCAGTGAGCCGCCCCCCGGCGCGGACCCGCCCGTCTCCACCGGGCCGTCCTCCGGGCCGTGTCTGAAGCTCGCGCTGCTCGGTCTGCTCGACGTCAGTCTGTGCCTGCCCGGCACGACCTGACCTACCAGCTCACCCCGGGTCGTCTGCGAACAGACCAGGCCGTCGCAGGCGACCGGGGACGGCAGCGTCTATTCCTGCTTCACCAGCAGCCGGCGCGTGATCGTAACGCTGGCGGGATCAAACCCGGGCCCGCGGCGGGCCGTCGGAGACACCACGATGCGGAAGAGTGCCCGGATGGTCGCGGAGCGGGTGTCGACCGGTGCCGCCGCCCAGGCCGCACGGTCGATCCCGGCCATCCGGGTCAGCAGCCGCAGCTCGGCCGTCATGGCGAGCTGGCCCCGCAGCTCGGTGATCTTCCGGTCGAAGCCGGCGACACTCTTCATCGCGAGCACCGGGTCCAGGTCCGGGTCATCCGCGGCGTTCTCGATCCTCTGGGCCAGGTCGGCCTTGCGGCGCTCCAGCTCGGCGATCTGCTCGCCGATACGGGGGCTTCCCGCCTCCGTGCGCGCCTTCAGCTCGGCCAGGAAGCTGCGGCTGCGCAGGACGCGCAGCGTGCGGCCCTCGACGTAGGCGTCCAGCATCTCGATGCTGCGGGCGAATCGATAGCAGGAGCGGCAGTAGTACACCTTGGATGGGTACTTCCGCCCCTTCCCCCCGTACGGCTTCGTACGTGATTCCTTGCTTCCGCACTCGCCGCACTCCAGGATCCCGGACAGCAGGTGCTTGCGCGCCGGGCCCGGGTTCGGCGTCTCCTCCCGGTTCCGCTCGTGCAGGGCTATCAGGTCCTGCCGGGTCTCCTCCGGGAGTATCGCGTCCCAGGACGCCTCGTAAAGGACGCCGTCCCGCTCGATCAGGCCGGCCATCCGGGGCGAGAGGAGCATGCCCCACAGCGTGCGCGTCGACCACGGGTTGCCCTCGGTGGTCGTCACCTTGACGTCCTCGTTGAGCCAGCGGATCACCCCGGCCGCGGACTGGCCCGCGAGGAGCCGCTCGGCGGCATCCGCCGCGTACTTGGCCTCGCCGGCGCGGACCTTGTTGTAGTCGAGGATCTCGACGCGCGTCTCCCCGCCCGTCTGCGGGTCCGTCTTGATCCTGGTGCGGCCGGTGGGGACGCCGAACGCGAACGGCCGCTTCCCGCCCTGGACGTTCAGGCCCTTCTTCTGCGCGCGGGCCAGGTGCCCGCGGCGGGTGCGGCGGGAGATGTTGTCGCTTTCCCGGCACGCCTGCGCGGCCTCGATGCGCAGGATGAACCGGTCGTCGGGGCTGGCCAGGTTGCGGACCCCGGACACCGACGCCAGAGGGACGTGCCGCTGGTCGGCGAGGTTCAGCAGCAGCTCAAGGTCGTACGGCTGCCGGATCAGCCGGTCGCCGTGGTACGTCATGATCCCGTCGTGGACGTGGTTCGCCTTCGGGTCGTGCGGGACCAGGCGCGCGCCGGTCGCGTCCAGCGTGAGGAGCATCCGGTCCCAGTCCGGCCGGACGCGGTTGCGCTGCCACGCCGAGCGGGAGTTGTCGACGTAGACGCAGCAGAAGTCCGGCCAGCCGAGACGGGACCCCAGCAGCCGGCCGTCGGCCTCCTGCCGCTCGACCTTCTCCAGGCTCCCGTCGGGAGCGTAGCTGAGGCGGCAGTAGAGGCACGGAGCCCGCGGCGTTGTCTCCATGGATCCAAGTGTATGCGCTACTTGACACTCGGAGTGCTTCGACACGCTCAGCCACACGCTGGACGAGCGGGTACAGGGCGAGCAGCGCGCCAACCGGCTGCGGCTCAAGGCGGGGCTGGAGGCGGCGGGCTTCGTCAACTACGCGTACGAGTGGTGGCACTTCGGGCTCGCCGACGAGACGTTCCCGGACACGTACTTCGACTTCCCGGTGCACCGCCGCTCGCTGTCCGGGCACGGGTAGCCGCGGCGGCCCCTTGTAGACTGGGCCGATCATGTTCGATCACATTCGGCATCGGCCGCCGTCGGTGCTGGCCAGAGAGCGCGAGCTGGTGCTGGCCTGCGCTCCTCTGCGTACCCGCGCGAATTTGTCGAGCATCGTGCGTACCGCGGGGTGCTGCGGAATCACCAGGGTCATCGCGTGCGGTAACGCGAAAGTCGACCCGGACGTCGCGCGGGACAGCCTGGAGCAGGTCGGTATCGAGGTGCGGCGGACGCTTCCGCCCGTGCTCAGGGATCTGCGCTCGGCGGGGTACCGGGTCGTCGGCCTGGAGCAGACGACGAACTCCCGCAGCCTGCACAGCTATCCCTTTCCCCGGAAAACCGCACTCGCCGTCGGAAACGAACGCCTCGGCCTCACCGAGGAGGAACTGAAATTCGTCGACGACTGCGTCGAGATTCCCGTGTGGGGAATGCCGCACAGCTACAACGTCGCGACCGCGACGGCGATGGCGCTGTACGAGTACTGCAAGCAGTACCCCGAAGGCTGACCCGGAACGGACGGCGGCCCGGGACGGCTCCCAGCTCTGGAGCACCCGGGCCAGTCTGCCGCGGGCGACGACCGCTCCGGATCGGTGCCCCCTCGGCCGCCGGGTCGTGGCCGAGGACGCGCAGGGTGCCGGCGGACGCGGGCGACACGCAGGCGATCATGCGCATGGTGGAGGACTTGCCCGCCCCGTTGGGGCCGAGGAAGCCGAACGCCTCCCCGCGCCGTACGGCGAATCCGATGCCGTCGACGGCGGTGAAGGGCTCGCTCCGCCGGGTCCTGCGGTAGCGCTTGACCAGGCCGTCGGCGTGCAGCAGCACGTCGTCGGCGGGGGTCTGGAGGGCCATCGGTACTCCGGGGCGTTCGGTGGGGCGGGCGGTCACAGGTCGCGTCGGCGGAGCTTGCCGACGGCGTCCCTGGGGAGCCGGTCGACGAACGTGTAGGAGACGGGGACCTTGGTGCGCACCAGCCGGCCGCGGCAGTGCGCGTCGAGGTCCGCTGTGCGCGGCCGGCCGCCGGCGGCCGGCACGACCAGGGCGTGCACGGCAGCGCCGAGTACGTCGTGGGGCCGTCCGACGACCGCCACGTCGGCGACACCGGGGAGCTCCGCCAGCACCCCTTCGGCCTCGGCCGGGTACACGTTGATCCCGCCGACGTTGATCATGTCGGCCCGGCGGTCGACGAGGTACAGGTAGCCGCCGTCGTCCAGGTAGCCGAGGTCGCCGACGGTCAGGAACCCGTCCCGCTCGGCGAGGGGCGGTCCGCCGCCGAGGTAGCGCGGCCGGGTCGAGCGCGAGGAACGGATGTACACGTTGCCGACCACCCCGGCGGGCGCGTCGGCGCCGCCGTCGTCGAGTCTCCGTACGCGCACGTCCCCGGACGGCCGCCCGGCGCTCCCCGGGTGCTTCAGCCACTCGTCGCCCCGGATGGCGAGAAAGCCGATGTCCTCGACGGAGCCGTAGTCCTCGTACACGCGCTCGGGCGAGAGCAGGCCGAGCCACCGGCGCTTGTCCGACTCGTGGCAGCCCCCGGACCCGTGGTAGAGGGCCTCGACGCTGCCGAGGTCGAAGGACTCGACCCCCGGCACCGACGCGGCGGCGCGCATGAGGGTCGGCACCAGCACCATGAAGCCGACCCGGTGCCGCTCCACCAGGCGCAGGAACAGCGTCGGCGAGAACCGCTCCATCACCACCACGGTGTGCTCCATCGCGAGCCCGTTGTGGGTCTCCAGGAAGCCGCCGTGGTACATGGGGAGGGAGACCAGCTGCACCTGGCCGATGCGCATCCCCGCCAGGGTGTAGCCCGCGGGCGAGGGCGCTTCCGGGTCGTACGTCCACGGGTGCCGCCGCAGCACGATCCGCGAGGTGCCGGTGCTTCCGCCGGTCAGCGCCGCCGACCGCGGCACCCCGGCGGACGGGAACGGCGCCCCGTCCGCCGCGGCGGCCGGCGGGTCCGGCGGGACGGCGGGGCCGCCGACGACGGGGGCGCCCGGCACCCTGGCGAGCAGGTCCGCGTGCTCCCGCTCCGGCGGCGCGGGGTTGACGGGCACGACGAGCGCGCCGGTCTTCCAGGCCGCGGTCGTCCAGACGATGTGCGGGATGCCGTTGGGCAGGGACACCACCACGACGCCGTCCTCGCCGACCCCGGCGGCGGCGAGCGCTCGGGCGGCGGCGTTGCTGCGCCGCTCCAGTTCGGACCAGGTCAGGCAGGTCTCGGCGCCGTCCGGCCGGACGCTGATCACGGCCGTGCGGTCGGGATGCCGCGCGGCCAGCACGCCGATGCGCTCGCCGATGCGCTGCCGGGGCCGGACGCCGTCGCCGTCGCCGGTGCCGGCGTCTCCGGTGGCCGGGGGCGGCGCGGCCGGCGGCCGCCGCGACGAGTGCGGCCAGCGCGTCGAAGTCGCCGGTGGCGAGAACGTCGAAGACCTCGCCGACGTCGATGTCCAGCCCCAGCCGCTCCTCGATCGTCGTATGGAGCATGATCACCGCCAGTGAGTCGCCGCCGGCGTCGAAGAAGGCCTCGCCGCCGGCGACCTCCTCCCGGGGCGGCCGGGCGAGAGCCGCCAGCCAGAGCGCCGACAGTTCCCTTCGCAGGTCGGTTCACGCAGCCATCGTGCCTCCGTGTCCGGTGGGTGGTGGGCGGTCGGTTCAGCAGGAGAGGCGGTGCCGGTCCAGGTAGAGGTAGTCGTCCATGCACGCGTCGACGACGCCGTGCAGCTCCTCCGGCACCTTCGGCTCGCCTTCGCCGTGCGGCAGGAATCCGCTGGAGCCCTGCACGTTCCGGTACCGGGGATCGCCGAGCGAGGGGTCGTGCTCGTGCCTTCCGGGCGGCCAGGAGAGCATGTCCTCGGTGAAGTCCACGCCGAGCGCCGCGCACAGGGCGGTCAGCGCCGCCCGCGGCCGGTGCGCGAGATCCGCGGCGTTGAGCACGGCGGGCGTACCCGGGCAGTGTTCCGCCACGTGGCCGAACACCGAGCGCAGCTGGCGGAAGCCGAGGTCCGCGGCGGTGAACGCGGGCCTGATCCGGGCGTACGACGCCGCCACCCGCGCGGGGTGACGGACGAGGAAGCAGTTCGTCATGCCCGCGATCCACCGTCGGGGCACCTCGGGCAGCAGGTGCATCGCGTGGTGCTTCTGGAACCAGATCGGCCCGCCGCCCGGCACCTCCCCCAGCAGCCGGCCGAGCACGACGCGCCAGTCGTGCGGCTGGCCGGCCGGGGAGTCGCCGGCGTTGGGCCGCTGTGCGCCCGTCGCCGTCAGGAAGTACGCGTAGCACGGCTCGTCGCTGACGGCCGTGTCGGCGCGGCTCTCCCATGCGCGCAGCAGCACGGTGGACAGGCTGCGCGGCCCCGACCACAGGGCGATCCGGCGGGGAGGCCGCCCGCCGGGGCCGGGGGTCACGGGCGCACCGTCCCGGGCAGTGCCGCCGCGGTGTCCCGCACGATCGCGCGGACGACCTCTGCGACCTCCCTGCCCAGCACACCCGCCGACACCGCGAACGACGCCTTGTCCAGTCCCAGCTGCGGGTTGGCGTTGATCTCCAGGAAGAAGCGCCGCCCGGCGGGGGTCACCCGGCAGTCGAGCCGGGAGTAGTCCCGCAGCCCGGCGGCCCCGGTGGCGGCGAAGGCCATGGCGTGGATCACGGCTTTCAGCTCCGCGTCCCAGTCCGCCGTGGACGTAGTGCACGGACGCCTTCGTCGCCTTGGTGGCGGCGTCCAGCACGGCCGGGCCGGACCCCGCGGTGTCGCGTTCGAGCACGACCGCCGGGAGGCACCGAGGCGCCGACCTGCCGATCACCGGCACCGTCACGTCCAGGCCGTCGACGTACTCCTGGAGCATCGCGACGCACGGGAGCCTGCGCCGGAGGCCGTCGACCGCGCTGCGCACCGCCTCCGGCTCGTTGGGCACCAGGGAGAGGCCGATGCTCGACTCCTCGTACGCCGGCTTGAGCACCAGGTACTCGGCCGGCTCCAGCTGTCCGGAGATCCGTTCCGCGGCGCGGGAGGACAGCGGGCCGCAGACGATCCGGTGGCGCGGGCAGGAGAAGCCGAGGCTCGACATCAGGTCCGAGACGTGGGGTTTGTTGGCGCTGAGGTAGAGCCCGGCGGGGCGGGCCCCGAGGTAGTCGGCGCCGGCCGCCTCCAGGCGGAGGGTGGGCCGGACACTCGTTTCGAGCAGGCCGAAGGCGTAGGTGTAGTTGAGGACGCGCCGGCCGTCGAGCCGCGCCGCCCAGTCCTCGTCGGCGGCGTTGAGCGTGGTCAGGCCGGGCAGGAACCGCCGCGTGTGGTCGGCGAGGGCCTTGATGCTCTCCTCCGTCTCGAAGTTCCGCTCGACCTCGTACTCGATCGATCCGGTGTCGTGGAGTTCCGTCCGCGGGACGTGGTAGAGCAGAACGGTCACGGCTGCGGCTCGCCGGCGGTGGTGACCTGCCAGGTGTCGGTGCTGAGTTCGCGGCCGTCGAAGTCCCGGGTCCTGGAGTGGTCGAAGTCCCAGTGCTCGGACGGCACGACGACCTTGCCGCGGGCGCCGGGCAGGTCGAGAACGTGCTGGGGATACGCCAGGCCGCTCAGGCGTTCCCGGAGCGTCGACATGATCTTTATCTCCTCGTCGAACTCCATCTCGAAGCGCGCGGTCGTCTCGATGCGCTGGCAGTGGTAGATGTAGTAGGGGCGGACTCCCAGGAAGAACAGCTCGCCGAAGAGCGTGGCGAGCGTCGTCGGCGGGGATGTTCTCGTGCTCCGGGTCGTAGTCGTACATGGCCCGCATGGCCGGGCTCGTGGCGGAGAGCGAGCGGATGTGCAGCGTGGTCTTCTCGGCGAAACGGCCTTCGGTGTCCATGGTCTTCCTCTCGTGGATGTCCGGGTTCCGCGGCGGTTCCCAGGGAGCGACGACGAGGTCGAGGGTGATGCGCACGCGCCTCCCGACGCTGGTGGCGGGGTAGAAGGAGTAGAGCAGCGCGGAGCGGTGCAGCAGTTCGTCCGGCGGGGTGACGTGGACGAGGTCGAAGGCGGCGGCCGGCACCGTGACGACCGCGTCCTGCGGCAGCGGAAGGAGCTGGAGCCAGGGGCGGTTCCGTACCGTGTGGTCGAGGGTGAGGGGGTACACGGTTCGGGAGCCGGTTTCGCTACGGGCCCTGTTGACCAGGAAGAGGCGGGCACCGGCCGGGACGCCGGGGATCGCCCGCGCGAGGTGCGAGAACCCCTCGCCGTGCTTCTCCACGCGGAACAGCCGCGCCCCGGCGGCCCTGCCCGGAACCACCGCCCGGAGGAGGTCCGCGTTGTGTGCGGCGCTCAACTCGGCCACGGACAGGCCCTCGTTGTTCGCCGGCAGGGCCGTGGGCACCGGTCGCGTCGGCGGCAGCCCGTCCGCGGCGCGGATCCCGACCCCGCTTTCGTACGTGCGCGCGGCGCCGGTCGCGGCCGGGGCGCCGAGGCTCAGCCCCACCGACCGCTCCCGCAGCCGGTCCGTCTGGTCGCCGGGGGCCGGGCCGCGCACGAGAGCACTCAGCCGTTTGCCCCGGGCCGGGCCGACGGTGAACCCGGCCGAGCGGTCGAGGACCGGGAGGGCGCGGTGGTAGGGCATCATCATCGGTCCGGGCGGCCGGACGGGCTCGGTGAAGAAGAAGCCAGCCACCTCGCCGGGGCCGAGCGGCAGGAGGAAGCGGTCCCCGCCGGGGTGGTCGAGGACCGTGCCCGACACGGTGCCCGGCTGCATGTCCCAGTCGATGAGGGTGAGTTGCTGAACGAGCCGGCACGACCTCGGCCAGCTCGCAGGGCGGCGACGTCCTGGCGACCGACAGCACGGTGTCGGTGGCGATCGCCTCCACCAGGTCGCCCGCGGCCCGCTCGCCTTGAGCGCTCAGGTGGAAGAACACGTCGGTGCCGCCGAAGTCGACGTGGCAGACGTCCGGGCGGGGCGCCCTGCCCGGCAGCCCGGTGCCCGCGGGGCGGGCGGCGGCGCGCGGCGGCGCGTGGCTCCTCGGCCAGCTCGATGCCGAACCACTCCGGCAGCAGCGCCGGCACCATCCGGGCGTCGTACTCCGTGGTGTGCGTGCCCTGTTCCACGTGCTGGAAGAACTGCTGGACGATCGATACCTTGATGTCGTCCGGCAGTTTCCCGAGTTCGCGGACGAGTTCCTTCCCGGCGCCGTTTCTGAGCCGTTCCGCGATTTCCCCGGGATCGACGGTGGGCGCGGCTTTTTCATCCGAGTGCATGGTACGGCCCCCTACGGGCTGCAGCGGAGAGGCCGGGTATTCGTCGGCCTGGTAAACTACGGCGTCGCCCGGTGCGGCGTCCGGCCGGAATAGGTACGGAATTCGATGAGAGACATGAGGATGACAGTGCCCAGTTGGCGGGAAGTCCGCAGCACTCCGGCGCTACTTGAGGACGCGTCCGTCCTGGTGCTGAACAAACCCGCCGGGATTTCCGTGATGGGTGAGCGGCACGGCACCGATCTCGTGGAGCTGGCCGGACAGGCGGGCGAACAGCTGTTTCCGGCGCATCGCGTCGACAAGGTCACGTCCGGTGTCGTCCTCTTCGCGAAGGACCTGGCCACGCACGCCGGGCTGACGCGGCAGTTCAACAAGCGGACGGTCGACAAGGCGTACCTGGTCGTCACCGGGACCGCCGGGCTGCCCGACCGGGGCACGGTCGACCTGCCGCTCAGCGTCGGACGCAAGAACCGGGTGCGTATCGCCGCGGCGCGCGAGGATATCCGGTTCGACACGGAAGAGGGCCGCTGGTGGGTCGCGGAGGACGACCTCCTCGACGTGAAGAACTATCCGTCCACCACTCATTTCCGGACGCTGTGGAGCGACGGCGAGTACACGGTGCTCGTCGCCCGGCCGGTCACCGGCCGCCGCCATCAGATCCGCGTCCATCTCGCCTGGATCGGGCACGCGATTCTGGGTGACCCCCTCTTCGACAAGGCCGCCGCGGCGGCGGGTCTCCGTACCCATCTGCATTCCTGGCGGCTGGGCTTCGACGCGTCCTGGCGCGACGGCGGCCGCATCGAGGTGGTGGCCGACCCGGACGAGGACTTCTGGAAGCCGCTGGCGGGCGCTCTCTCCGCGACGGCGGTCGACCGCCTGCTGCGCGAGGGTGCGGGGTTCGCCGGCCCGGCGGAGTCCTGACCCCGCGGGCGACCGCGCGCCGGGGTCGCTGACGGCCGTCATGCGCTCTCCCTCCCGTCGGTACGCGCCCACGCGTCGCCCGGTGCGCCGGACGCGGGTCCCGCGCAGAGGGCGCGGACCGGCTCCGGGGTGACGGCCCCCCGCGTCACGAGCCGTTCGAGGTCGCGCAGGAACTCCTCCGGCCCGCCGGACGAAGAAGCCGGCCCCCTTCGGCGGGCTCTGCAGGGGCGGGACGCCGAACGTCGTCTCACCCAGCCGCCGCGGCCGGGTCGGGCGGGCCGATCCGCCGCGACACCGCGAACCGGATGTCGTTGAAGAAGCAGTACCTCCCCGCCGCGACGCCCCGCCGGCCCGCGATGCCGGCGATCATCGGTTCGAGTTTCCGGGGGTCGTACTCGGTGTGGCGGAACGCGCGCAGGGTGATGTTCCGGGCCCGTCGGACGAACTCCGCGAGGGTCTCCTCCCGGGGGCCGATACGGAATATCGCGCTCTGGTTGAAGGCGCCGACCAGCCGCCGGTCCTCCGGGCGGAAGCGGGTGGACACGAGGGTGCGCAGCCCCGCCTCCCGCTCTCCGGTGCGGACGGCGAGCAGCGCCGCCGTGGCGGCCAGGACGACCGTCCCGGCCTCGGCGCCGGTCCGCAGGCTCAGCGACCGGACGGCGCACGCCAGGGCGGCCGACTCCATCCGCGACCAGAGCAGTTCGGTTTCCGGGCCGTCCGTCGGCCCGGCCGGTCCGAGCATGCGGGCCGGCAGGGCCTCGATCTCCTCGCGCCAGTACGCCAGCGCCTTGCGCTCCCGGGAGCGGGCCAGGTCCGTCGTCTCGTAGCGCGCCCGCGCCAACGGCTGCTCGGACGGCGGAGGGAGCGGTTCGGCCCGTAACAGCGCGGCGAGGTCCGCACCGACGACGGCCAGACTCCAGCCGTCGACGGCCAGGTGGCTGACGACGAGGAGCACGGCGACCGGAGCCGAGGAGCGGGTGAGCACCACGGGGCGCAGCGGGAGGTCCACCCCGGTGTCGAAGGGCAGGGCGCGGACGGACTCGGCAACGCGCCCGGCCGCCCGGTCGACGGGTTCCGCGCCGATCTCGCGGATCCGGACGTCGACCTCGCCCTCGCCGACGACCTCCTGGCGCGGGCCGTCGGGGGTCTCGTGGTAGCGGGTGTGGAGCGAGTCGTGCCGTTCGACCAGCGTGCGGAGCGCGCCGAGGAGGCGGTCCAGCGAGGTGCCGGGCGGAACGTCCCGGCGGACGGCCGAGTTGAGGCTGCTGCCGTTGCCGGGCAGCCACCTGATCACGTCCCAGATCGCCAGCTGGCCCCAGGTCAGCGGGCCGGTGGCGGAGCGGCCGGTGCGGAACTCCAGCGGGTGGTGGCGGAAAGCGGGCATCGGGATCTCCCGGTGAGACTGGCCGGACGACCACGACATCTGCGTACGGGTGGCTCCGTGCTCATCGGCGCACTCCGGAGCGGGGCGCCGGCGCCCCTCTCGTCGGCGGCGTGGACGAGTGAGAAATGCCGAGCGATCGCAGAGCAGCGTAGTCATGCTGTCGCGGCGCACTGTCGGCGTCCCGCAGCCACCCGTGGTCGGCACCGGGGCCGTCCGGCCGGCGACCCGCGGGGCACGGGCGCGCCTCGGCGACGGCGGGCCGGACATACACATGAGGCCGTCGTGTCCAGTGTCTTGACGGTCCATCAGCCCAGGTGAACACTGCCGGATGTCAGTCGGGCATCGCCGCACGACGGCCCCGCCGCCCTGTCTCCCACCGGCGACTCGCCACGCTGACGCGCGCTCGCAGCAGACGCCGGACGGGGTGTGGGCACCCTCCCCCGCCGGCGCTCGACGTCATGGCAGCAGCCAGGGAAGCACGCACCTTTCGCCCCGGCCGGGACCGTGTCCCGGCCGGGTGAGATCGAGGAGCCGCAATGGACTATCCCGACGGGGACATCTTCGCCGGTGAAGTGATCGGCACCGCCATCCTGATCCTGTTCGGCGCGCTGATCGGCGCGGTGCTCGTCACCGGCATCGGCCTGTCGCTGGGCGGGCCGACGGGGTACCCGATCAACCCGGCGCGCGACCTCGGCCCCCGTATCGCGCACGCGCTGCTACCCATCCCCAACAAGGGCACCAGCGAGTGGAACTACGCCTGGATACCCGTGACCGGACCGCTGATCGGCGGGACGCTGAGCGCGCTGATCTACAAACTCGCCTTCTAGCAGCAAGGGGACGTCATGACGGACAAGTACGTCGCCGCCATCGACCAGGGCACCACATCGAGCCGCTGCATCATCTTCAACCAGAACGGCGCCATCGTCGCCGCCGACCAGCGCGAGCACCGCCAGATCTTCCCCAGGCCCGGCTGGGTGGAGCACGACGCCGCCGAGATCTGGGCCAAGACCCAGGCCGTGGTGACCGGCGCGCTGGAGCGGGCGGGGCTGCGGGCCGACGAGCTGAGCGCCGTCGGCATCACCAACCAGCGCGAGACGACCGTGCTGTGGGACCGCGCCACCGGCAAGCCGGTGCACAACGCCGTCGTGTGGCAGGACACCCGCACCGCGGCCCTGTGCACCGAACTCGGCGGCGCCGACGGCCAGGACCGCTTCCGCGACCGCACCGGGCTGCCGCTCGCCAGCTATTTCTCCGGCCCCAAGGCCGCCTGGCTGCTGGACAACGTGCCGGGCCTGCGCCGCCGCGCGGAGAACGGCGAGATCGCCTTCGGCACCGTCGACTCCTGGCTGATCTACAACCTCACCGGCGGGCCGGTCGGCGGCGTGCACGTCACCGACGTCACCAACGCCTCCCGCACCATGCTGATGAACATCGGGACCCACGAGTGGGACCCGTCGATCCTGGCGGCCATGGACGTCCCGGCCGCGATGCTGCCGGAGATCCGCTCCTCCGCGGAGGTCTACGGCACCTGCACCGGCCGGCTCGACGGCGTGCCCGTGGCCGCCGCGCTGGGCGACCAGCAGGCGGCGGTCTTCGGCCAGACCTGCTACGGCGTCGGGGAGGCCAAGAACACGTACGGCACGGGCAGCTTCCTGCTGCTCAACACCGGCACCCGGCCGGTGCCGTCGGAGAGCGGGCTGCTGACCACCGTGGGCTACCAGATCGGCGGCGAGGCGCCCGTCTACTGCCTGGAGGGCTCCATCGCCGTCACCGGGGCGCTGGTGCAGTGGTTCCGCGACCAGCTCGGCATCATCGCCGCCGCCGACGAGATCGAGACGCTGGCGGCGAGCGTGGCGGACAACGGCGGCGCGTACATCGTCCCCGCGTTCTCCGGGCTGTTCGCCCCGTACTGGCGCGGCGACGCCCGCGGCGTCGTCACCGGCCTGACCAGGTACGTCACCAAGGCGCACCTGGCCCGCGCGGTGCTGGAGGCGACGAGCTGGCAGACCCGCGAGGTCGTCGACGCGATGTACCAGGACTCGGGGGTGCGGCTGACGGACCTGAAGGTGGACGGAGGGATGACCGCCAACGGGCTGCTCATGCAGCACCAGGCCGACGTTCTCGGCGTGCCGGTGCTGCGGCCGGTGATCTCCGAGACCACCTGCCTGGGCGCCGCCTACGCGGCGGGCCTGGCGACCGGCGTGTGGCGGGACCAGGACGAGCTGAAGACGCACTGGCAGCGCGACACCGAGTGGACGCCGCGGATGGACGAGGCCACGCGGGAGCGCGAACACCGCAACTGGCGCAAGGCCGTCGAGCGCAGCTTCGGCTGGCAGGAGGACGAGACCGGCTGACGCCGCGGCGCCGCGGCGCGGCCGTCCGCTGTCAGGACCGGCTGCCCCGCGGCGCCGCCGCCAGATGCTCGCCGACCCGCTTGACCAGCAGCGTCATCTCGTACGCGATCTGCCCGATATCGGCGTCCGACGCCGCCATCACCGCGAGGCAGCTGCCGTCGCCGGCGGCGGTGACGAAGAGGAACGCGTCGTCCAGCTCCACGAGCGTCTGCCGTACGGAGCCCGCCTGGAAGTGGGTGCCCACGCCCTTGGCGAGGCCGTGGATGCCGGAGGCGACCGCCGCCAGATGCTCGGAGTCCTCCCTGCTCACATCCTCGGACACGCTCATCGGCAGCCCGTCGGACGACAGCACCAGCGCCATCCGCACGCTCGTGAGCCGCCCCACCAGATCGTCGAGCAGCCAGTTCAACCGGCTCCCCGGCGGCTGATGTCTGTTCCCACCCTGCACAACCATGCCCGCGTCCCTTCCCCGGTCGGCGCAGCCTACTACCGTCGCCCCGGCAACTCGTAGCCCCCTCCGAACGTTGACACATCGGAACGTGTGAACATGGGTACCCCGGGCTTTTTGTCCCCCCGCTTGCGGGGCAGTCACCCAGGGCACCCGGCAGTCGAGCGGGAGAGGGTACTGATGGCTGCAGAGGAGGAGCTGCGGCGCCCCGGATCGCCGCTCTGGGTCGAGGAGCCCGTCGGCACGCCGAGGCTTCCGGACCCGGTGCGGACGGCGGCCGTGCGCGCCGTGATCATCGTGGCCGTGACGCTGACGCAGGGGATGACCGCCCTGCTCTTCACCGTCACCGGGTCGTGGCCGGCCTTCCCGCTGTTGCTGAGCACGGTCGTGAGCACCGTGGTCGCGACCTGGGGCGTGCTGGACGTCTGGGTGACACGGCAGGTGTGGAAGCAGCGGCACGGGGTGGAGTCCCTGCCCAGCAGCGCGGCGCGGCGGGGCCGCCGGGAGCGCCGCGGCGCCCGCGGTACGCAGCGCGACCGGCCGCCCGGAGCGGTGCCGGCCGGAGTCTGACGCCCCCCCCGCCGGCCCGTCTACGGTGCCGCCGCCGGAGGGCGGCGGAAGATCCGGGTCGCCGTCACCTCGCCGACCGACGGCTCCTCCCCCTCGCGCTGCGCCGGCAGCCCGGGGCGCAGGTGCTCCTCGACGGTGATGTACTTCAGCCCCGCGCGCAGATCCGCGTCGTTGCGCAGCCGGATCACCAGCGGGAACTCGGCGAGCGCCGTCGTGTCGAACAGGCCCGTGGTGTAGAGGAGCTGCACGCCGAGGGCGTCGGCGACGGCGCGCTGCAGCTCCAGCAGATACGTGGCGTTGGCGCGGCCGATGGGGTTGTCGAGGAAGAGCGTGCCCGCGTGGTGGTGCCGGTCGTCGCCGCGGTCGTTGCCCCGCAGGGCGGCCATCGTGCAGTACAGCGCGATGGCGGCGGTGAGCAGCTGGCCGCCGGAGAACACGTCGCCCATCTGCCCGACCGGCACCCGCTCCGCGCGCAGCACCGCGTCCGGCTTGAGGATCTCCACCGCCACGCCCCTGGGTGCCATCGCGGCGTCCACGCCGCGCAGCAGCAGCGTCATGCCGTCGCGGCGCAGATCGCCGTTCTTGCGTACGGCCGCGCGCGTGGCCTCGTCGATCACCTCGCCCAGGCGCTCGGACAGCGTCGCCTGGTCGGGGTCCTCGAAGCGGATGCGCAGGAACTCCTGCCCGGACCACTCCCCGAGGCCCCCCGGCAGCCGCGACAGCCGCTGCGCGGCGCGCAGCGTGGCGAGGCCGGACTCGACCAGGCCGCGCAGCCGGTCGACGATGCCGTCGCGGTTGCGCTCCAGCTGCGCCAGCTCGTCGGTGAGCACGCGCAGCCGCGGCGCGAAGGCCGCCGCCCAGGCGGCGGCGTGCTCCGGCAGGGCGGCGGCGGGCAGCTCGCGGATCTGCTGCCGGGCGGGGGTGCGGACCTGCTCGTAGCGGGTGGCGTTCGCGTGCCGGACGAGCACGTCGCACGCGTCGCGCAGGGCGGACTCGGCGGCGGCCAGGTCCTCGGCGAAGCCGCGCAGCGCGGCGTG